>JAJQET010000179.1 GCA_021201515.1 Clostridiales bacterium
TAGGAGGGGGGTTCTTAGGGGGGAGCGAGGCCCCGAAGCTCCCCCCTGAGCCGCCTTCTTTTGCTACTTTTCTTGGCGGAGCAAGAAAAGTAGGCCATGCCCTGGCAAGGGCAAACACCTTTTTCCTTTATCAATTCTTACCTAAGGAAAACAATTTCCTTAAGTTGATGACATTGCCCTGGAGGGAGAGTACTTATTTTCTTTATCAACATTTTCTTGAGAAAATTATTGATGATACTATATTCTTAATATCATCCAAATCCGGCAAAATGGAAAGGATCCGCCAGGATTTTCCGGTATGGTTTCGCCGGGTACGGACAAACTGGGAGGGAAACCAACTGATAGAGAGGAAGTCACCCCATGTCCATGAACCTTCGCCGCCGCACCGTGGTGCGGATCATCAGCTTTTTGACCGCGGGCGTGCTGGCGCTGGCCGTCACCGTGCTGAGCCAGCGCAGCGCCCTGGCCTACCAGCGGCAGCAAAACGCCAATACCTACCTCCGGGCCTTCGACCAGCTGACCAGCAGCGTGGATAAGCTGGACGCCGCCCTGGAGAAGTGCGTCTACGCCACCAGCCCCGCCACGGTGTCCGCCCTGTCCGCCCAAATCTACGCCGAAGCCCTGGCCGCCCAGCAGGCCCTGGGCGAGCTGCCCTACGCCAACCTCCAGCTGGAGCAGACCGCCGCCTTTGTGGCGAAAACCGGGGACTACGCCAGCGCCCTGGCCCGCTCCGTCCTCCAAAACGAGGGCTACTCCGGGGACGAACTGGAGAGCGTAAAGGCCCTCCACCAGGCCGCCGAGCAGCTGAAGGAGCGGCTGCACACACTGGAGAGCCAGCTCTATGACGGCACCGCCACGTTGGAGGACGTGGAGGCCGTCACAAAACGCCTCTCCCAGCTGACGGAAGAGGGGGACGTGCTGGCGGACAGCAGCTATCAGGACATCGAGGCGGAGTTCCCGGAGATGCCCACCTTGATCTATGACGGCCCCTTCTCCGAGCATTTGCAGACCCGCACCGCCGCCATGCTGGAAGGGACGGAGCAGGTTTCCCAGGAGGAGGCCCGCCGCCTGGCGGCGGACTGGCTGGCGGTGGAGCCGTCTGACCTGACCGGTGAGACGGACATGAACGGCAAACTCCCCTGCTATGTGTTCTCCACCAGTCTGGAGGGCGGCTCCTCCACCATCTATGTGACGAAGCAGGGGGGCCAGGTGCTGGCCTGGGGCAACGGCCGCACAGTGGGGGCGGAGACGATGGACGCCGAGCAGGGGGTCGCGCTGGCCCGGCGCTATCTGGAGGGCCACGGCATCACCGGCATGGAGGAGAGCTATTTCATTGACCAGGGCAACGCCCTGACCGTCAACTTTGCCGCCACTCAGGACGGCGTCACCTGTTACCCCGACCTCATCAAGGTGGAGGTGGCCCTGGACACCGGCGCCGTGGTGGGCTATGAGGCCAGCGGCTACCTGATGAATCATGTTCAGCGTACCGACACCGCCCCCGCCGTCACGGCGGCGGAGGCCGCTCAGGCCGTATCCGGGGAGCTGGAAGAACTGTCCCACCAGCTGGCCATCGTCCCCACCGACGGGGAGGGTGAGGTGCTGTGCTGGGAGTTCAAGTGCGAAAACGGCGAGGGCCTGCACTATATCGTCTATGTGAACGCCGCCACCGGGGAGGAGCATCGCCTGTTCCGTCTGGTGGAGGACGAGAGCGGCACACTGGTGATTTAAGGGGCGGGGAAGCCCCGGTTTCTCCCGGATTTCAGCGGGTTATGCCACGTTTTACAGTTGCGTTTTCCAACGCACTGTGCTAAAATAACTCAGATGTAATTGTTTTGTCCCCGTTTCGCCGCCTGCGGTCCTGCTTCTGACCGGGCGGCAGGGGACGGGGGATAGCGGCCCGGCTTCGGGCGGCTATCCTACATACATTTTCAGCGAAAGCACAGGCGCAGTCCCCCGGCCGCCGGCGGGATTGCAGAAACTGCGCCCCGGCGCACGGAGGTTGATTGGAACATGGAAGAACAAAAAAAGGTGATGCTGTCCGGCATCCAGCCCAGCGGCGAGCTGACCCTCGGCTCCTATCTGGGGGCCATTCGGAACTGGGCGGAGCGGGCCGACCAGTTTGACTGCTACTACTTTATGGCGGATATGCACACCATCACCGTGCGTCAGAACCCCGCCGAGCTGCGCCGCCGCACCGTTTCCCAGCTGGCGGCCTACATCGCCTGCGGCCTGGACCCGGAGAAGAACACCCTCTTTATCCAGAGCCACGTCCCCGCCCACGCCCAACTGGGGTGGGTGCTGAACTGCTACACCATGTATGGCGAGCTGACCCGCATGACCCAGTTCAAGGCCAAGAGCGCCCAGCACGCCGAGAACATCAACGCCGGCCTCTTCGACTATCCCGTGCTGATGGCGGCGGACATCCTGATCTATCAGCCGGACTATGTGCCGGTGGGGGACGACCAGAAGCAGCACGTGGAGCTGTGCCGGGACATCGCCGAGCGCTTCAACGGCATTTACGGCCCGGTGTTCAAGGTGCCGGAGCCCTACATCCCCAAGGTGGGGGCCAGAATCATGAGCCTGTCCTCTCCGGAGGATAAGATGTCCAAGTCCGACCACGACCCCAACGGCTGCGTCTACCTGCTGGACGACCCCGCCGTCATGGCGAAGAAGTTCAAACGGGCGGTAACGGACAGCGAGACCGCTGTCCGCTTCGACCCGGTGAACAAGCCGGGCATCTCCAACCTGATGCAGATCTACGCCTGCGCCACCGGCAGGACCTATGATGAGATCGAGCAGGAGTTCGACGGCATGGGCTATGGCGCGTTTAAGACCGCCGTGGGAGACGCCACCATTGAGATGTGCCGCCCCATCCGGGAGGAGACAGAGCGGCTGATGAAGGACAAGGCATATCTGGAGCAGGTCTATACCGCCGGCGCGGAGAAGGCCTCCTACATTGCCAACAAGACCCTGCGGAAGGTTTATAAGAAGGTTGGCTTCGTCCCCAGGTGAGGGGCTGCCCCGCAACGGACGCACAACGGAAAAGAGGTGAACCGCCATCATTACCACGTTACCGGCCATCACCGCCACAGGCTGCGCCCTTCTGGTCGCCTTTCTGCTGACCCTTGCTACCACACCCCTGGCCAAATGGCTGGCCATCCGGCTGGGCGCCATTGATATGCCCGGCAAAAAAGGGACAGAATCGGAACGCCACCTCCACACCGCCCCCACCCCCCGCATGGGCGGGCTGGCCATTTTTGTGGGCTGCTGTGCGGCGATATTGCTGTTCGTGCCCATGACGGACAAGGTGCTCTATATGTTGCTGGGCAGCGTGATTATTGTAGCCCTGGGGATGCTGGATGATATTTACAATCTCCGCCCTCTGGTGAAGCTGGTGGTGCAGCTGCTGGCGGCGTGGGTAGCCGTCTACGGTGGCAACGTCATCCGCTTTTTCAGCAGCCTCAGCTCCCTCTCGGACGGCTCCAACTGGAATCTGGGGACGCTGTCCGTCCCGGTCACCATCCTCTGGATCGTCACCATCACCAACGCGGTGAACCTGATCGACGGGCTGGACGGCCTGGCCGCAGGTGTGTCCACCATCTCCTCCATCAGTATGGTGATGATCGCCCTGACCTATTCCAACTACGCCGTGGCGGTGATCACCGGCGCGCTGGCGGGGGCCTGCATTGGCTTTTTGCCCTACAATAAGCCCCCCGCCAAAATCTTTATGGGGGACACCGGCTCCACCTTCATCGGCTATATCCTGGCGGTGGCCAGTATTCAGGGGCTGTTCAAGTTCTACGCCCTGATTTCCTTCGTGATCCCCTTCCTGATGCTGGGCCTGCCCATCTTTGACATCTGCTATGCCTTCATCCTCCGCATCTGCCATGGGGAGAACCCCATGCACGCCGACCGGAAGCATGTCCACTACCGCCTCATCGATATGGGTCTCTCCAAGAAGCAGACGGTGGCCGTCCTGTACGCCGCCTCCGCCCTTCTGGGCCTGACCTCCGTAATCTGCACCACCAACGGCCTGGTGCGTGCGCTGACGGTGCTGGTGTCTGTGGGCGTAGTGGGGCTTGTCAGCCTGAAGCTGTATGTGACACGGCTGCGGGCCATGCGGGGCCGGATGGAGGAGAATCAGGACCGGGCCAGACCACGGCCTGACGACGAAGCAGGCGCTGCCCCTTCCGAGGCTCCCGCCGGGGAGGGAGCCGGGGCCGACCCCGCCGACGCCAACCCTGCGCAGCAGGGTTGACCTCGCGCTACAGCCCCATCAGCAGCACCAGCGCCAGGATGATGAGCCATTCGTCGTCCTCCGACTCTTTGAAGAGATAAATCAGCACCAGCAGGAGCAGGATGTCCCCTTTGTCCAGCCTACCCAGGCCCAGAGAATCCAACAGCCCACCCCCCCGGTCGTGGGC
>JAJQET010000002.1 GCA_021201515.1 Clostridiales bacterium
ATCCCGATGCAGCTTTGTCTATCCTTTTGGGCTAATTTTAAATGCTGTTGCCCTGTGAAACGGGGACGTTCAAGACTGCTATGTTCAGTGATTCAGTTTGGCGTGTAAATGTTCAAATGTGTTCTGGTAAATTACGGTGACTGTCAATGAGACGCTCCCTCACACGGCCAAACACCTGCTCCTCGGTGTAGCGCACATCGTCCAATTCCGCTGCACGGTCTGCCTCATCCAGTTTGATTTCTACATCATAGCTCATACTCATATGCCGTACTCCTCTCGGATAGTGGCGAATACATCTCTGGCTGAACGAGTACGTCCAGCGGCAATATCGACGTAGCCTCTTTCCAGTTCTGCGTCAATCTGCTGCGGGGGCATATCTTTCAGATCAGGGAAACGGGATTCCGGCAGCTTCTCTGCAAATGGGATAGATTCAGCCTGCTTTTTCACATCCGATTGTACATAGAGATTTGAGTTTCTTGCCATGTAAATGCACTTCCTCCGCAAACAGTATAGAATAAACCCGGCAACTTTCTACTCTCACAGGGTTCGAGGTCTACTTTGGAGTGTTCACAAAAAGGCTCCATCTCCGCCAACACTCTAGAAAAATACTGGCGTCAATCATCAAGCGCATATCTGTTCAGACGCTCCTCTTTCATCGCCCTCGCATCGTATTCTTCGGGAAGTGTTTTTGCCAGCATTCCGCTGATGGTATCGACAGCGCTCACGTTGGGATTGACGACCTTGGCGACAACCTTCCCGTTCCTGGTGATAAAGATGTCCTCGCTCAACAGCATATCCATGTATTTCCCCAAATTCGTTTTGAACTCAGTTGCAGTTACGACCATAGCAGATACCCCTTCCATTCCTCATTTCATTATACTCGAATCAGGCAGAACAATCAAAAGAAATTGTGCTATTTCACTGTCTTCCTATCTTCAAATCGACGATATGTTCAGGGCGACCTCGTGGCCGCCCCGGGCGCACAGCCCGTTATGGAGAATCAGACCGGCTCATCGTCGGTGAAGCCGTCATCATCGCCGTCAAATTCCTCATCCGTATCCGTGTAGCCATCCTCTTCGGCATAGCTGTCCTCGTCGGGAAGCTCCAGCTCCGCATCGTCCTCCCCAGTGTAGTCCACATCCGGGTCAGGCTTCTGCTGGGTCTGCTTCTTTTTCTTCGCCTGGAGGTACAGGAAGCCGCCACCGCCGCCGAACAGGACGAGCACCAGAACGAGCATCGGCATCATGCTGGTTGTTTTGCAGCATCAGACTGAACAGCATCAGCAGGAGAGCAGTATCCACATCATCGGAATCCTCCGTGTCGGCATCGGTGGAGGTCTCAACGACATCGAGAAAGTCGCTGTACACATACAGGCGGCCAGAAAGGATTTGCCGGTGCCGACGTCACCCCAAAAGAAAAGGCCAAGGTTTTTCGCCTTGACCTTTTTCCAGCTGTTCACATATCGCCGTGCCATTTGGACGCTGGGGGTGTCCTTTGCAACCTCAAAACGCCAGCCAAGCAGATGCTTCTCCTGAATCCCGGTGGCCTTCAGCCGCTGGACGTTTATCATTCGCTCCTGTTCCTTCGCAAGCTGCGCCTCCCGGTCTCGTTTTTCCTTCCGGCACTGGCACAGGCAGGGAAAGATATGTTCCGTTCCCTCAAGGCTGACCCGGCACCGGTTTCTTCGTGTCCCGCCTGGCCCAGCTCCGCAGGGTAGCGAGATGGTTCTTGTACTGCTTACCGGTGGACGCTATGTACTCAGACAGACGCTCGATGCGCTGCTGGTAGTCTGACGGGAACTCCGCCTGGAGCCTCTCATACTCAGAATCCGTAAAGAGAACGTTGCCACACGCCCCATACTGGCGGCGTGGCTCTTTCTTCTCTCTGTATTTGATCCTATCCGTATTTAATGGATTAGTATTTAATTGTGGCGGGTTTTCCGCCTGCGATTTATCCGCTGCCGGGTTTCCCGTTGACGGATTTTCGGGCAACGGGAAAGCGGTCACTGGTTCCGGTGTTTGAGGCACCTCGTAGATGGTGTACTTCACTCTGGTTATTCTGCCGTTCTCATCTCGAAGCTGTCGCCGCTGCACATAGCCACACTGCTCCAACTCCCACAGGGCAGTCTCAATGGCCGCCTTGCCGTCCTTGTTGATCGTGACCAGTCCTTTGACGTTGTAGTGCCATGAATCCGGCAGGCTCAAAAACTGTGACAGAAGTCCCTTCGCTTTCAAAGACAGCCCGTGATCCTTCAAATGGTGGTTGCTCATAGTGGTATAATTTGCGTTTTTCTCTACTCGGAATACTGCCATTTAGTCGAGGTAAGCGGCTATCCCCTTCTGATAATTTGCATAAGGCTCATTCAAAATCATGCTGACCGTTTTTCGCTGATGCGATGTGATGAAATCCCGCTCCGCCGGGGCCATAAAAGGGGAAGCAATCAAACACGCATGAAACGGTCTGGCGGGCAAATGCACCGCCGTGTCCGGGAAGTGCCCCTTATCACAGTCAATTCCAATATCCGCAGTTCCATTCACGATGGCCTGATTGATTTCCTCTGATGGGAGAGAGTTAAAGACCAGATTGACCCTGGGTGCCTCATACAAAATTTCCCTGATGATGGGCTGCATGAGGTAAATAATAATTGAGTCCGGCGCAATCAGCCGCAAAGTGCCCGTAATCTCCGAAATGTCTTTTGAACGTTTCCTGAGGAACGCAAAAATCGCCGAGTTTTATGAGGACACCAGCGAGGTGCAGCGCAGGGTGATTTCCGGGGCCATGGGCGTAAAATAACGGTCATTTTTTCGCGGTTTTCCGGAACCGCTTTCCATTCGTACTGCCGCCGTCGCACAGCACATCCACGCCCGCCAGGTAACCGTTCCGCTCGTCGGCCAGGGTGGCGATGGCGTAGCCCAGCTCCTCCGGCGTTCCCATGCGCTGTTCACAGGCGAAGGCGAGCATACTGCCCCCTTCCTCCGCCTCCAGGTTACCCATATCGGTGGACACCAGGCCGGGGCTGATGGAAACCACACGGATTCCCCGCGCCCCGTACTCAAAAGCGGACTTCTGGGCATACCAGACGGCGAAGTTCTTGGATAAGGCATAGGCCAGCCCGCTGCGCTGATACCCGTCCTTCATCATGCCAGGCAGTCTGAGCATCTTCTTCAGGAACAGCGCCTCGTTCGTATCGGCCAGGCGGTAGGTCTTTTCGCTGGTGAGGAATCCGGGCAACGCATAAGCCGAGTTGGACGATACATCCACGATGACGCTGCCCGCCTGCATGACTGCGGCAAACTCCTGATTCACATAAACGGTACCCAGGGCGTTGATTCTGACAATGGTCTCCGCCTGTGCCATGCCGGGGGAGACGCCTGCGGCGTGGATAACGTTCGTCACCCTGCCCAGGGAGGCCGCGTAGGCCGCCAGGGCGCGGACGCTCTCCCGGTTCGAGGTGTCGCAGGTCTTTGCGTATGCCGTATACCCCAGCTCTTGCAGCTCGGCCACCGCCTTTTGCAGCTTGGACTCTGTGCGCCCGGAGAGCACAATCTGCTTTTCCTTCGGCAGGAATTTTGCGGCGGCCAGCCCCATGCCGCTGCCCCCGCCTGTAATGACACAGACATCACTCATTGCGCCTCGCCGTCCTTTCCAAACATCAGGCTGACGCCTCCGGCAATGGCAATCAGGAGCGCAGGGTCCGCCACGCCGCTGACGCCCAGGGAGAGGCCCGCAATGGTGCTCAGGGCAAACATCAGGTTGATGGACTTCTCACAGCGCTCATAAAAGGTCTGACCGGACAGCTCCGCCAGGTCTTCCTCCGTCAGCAGGGCGTCCTCATAAAGATGGACGGCGTTTTCGTGGACGAGCTGGAGAAACTCGGCGGTCATGGCGTGATAGCCGTGCCTGTGCAGGGCGTCCAGCGTGGCATCCATATCGGTGTTGTGGAGGATTTCGTGAATCAGTTCGTCATCAGACGCCGTTGCAATCACGTCGTTGATGAGGTCAAAGTGCTCCTTTGACGTGGTGATGCCGTACACGGCCAGCTTTTGGCAGCAGCTGTCATAGTCTTTCTCCTCGAACAGCTCCTGTATGGCGTCCCAGTGCTGGGACAGAGCCAGGTTCCTGTAGGCCTCCTCCAAATCCTCCTCACTGAACTGGGCGATTCGGCCCCTGTTCAGGATACGGCGCAGTTCCTCCTTGGAGCCGGCCTTCGCCACGGCGTCCACAAAGGCCTTCCCACCGGTAAAGGATTCTGTGTTGCCGTCGCCTTTTTCAATCGTAATGCTGTCATTCATAATGGAACGTTCTCCTTTCTGTGTGAGCATGATTGCAGCCTGATTTGCGGCCTGCCTTACGATGCAAGGTATCCGCCTGCGGCAAGCCACTGGGCCTCGTCCCGCAGGGTGTCCGCAT
>JAJQET010000038.1 GCA_021201515.1 Clostridiales bacterium
GGCGGAGCAAGAAAAGTAGGCCCCGCTTCCCGGCAGGGAAGGCCGGACAAAGCCTGTATAGTGAACGTCATCTAAGAAAAACCAGCCCGCCGGGAGGGAAACCACCCATGTCCTTTATCAAACCTTATCTAAGGAGTACAGCCCCTTTAAATTGATAGCATTACCACCCAACCGACACCAAAACGACAACAAGAGAGGATGATTCGATTGGCAGAAACACCAGTGATAGAGCTGCAAAACGTCACCAAAACCTTCGGCTATGTGGTGGCCAACAGCGAGGTCAGCATGGAAATCCGGCCGGGGGAGATTCTGGCCGTGCTGGGCGAAAACGGCAGCGGCAAGACCACCCTGATGAACATGATCGCTGGCATCTACTTCCCCGAATCCGGCCACATCCGGGTCCGGGGCAAGGAGGTGTCCATCGCCTCCCCCAGAGACGCCTTTGACCTGGGCATCGGCATGATTCACCAGCACTTCAAGCTGGTGGACGTGTTCTCCGCCGCGGAGAACATCATGCTGGGTCTGGACGGGGGAATGTTGCTGGACCGGAAGGGTGTGGCGGCGAAAATCCGTGAAATCTGCGACAAATACGGCTTCGAGGTGGACCCTGACCAGAAGGTTTACGATATGTCCGTCTCCCAGAAGCAGACGCTGGAAATCGTGAAGGTGCTGTACCGGGGGGTGGACATCCTGATTCTGGACGAGCCCACCGCCGTCCTGACCCCCCAGGAGACGGACAACCTCTTCGCCGTCCTGCGGAACATGAAGGCGGACGGCAAGAGCGTGGTCATCATCACCCACAAGCTCCACGAGGTCATGAGCGTCTCCGACCGGGTGGCCGTCCTCCGCAAGGGCAAGTACATCGGGGACGTGGCCACCAGGGACACCAACCCCCAGGCGCTGACCAATATGATGGTGGGCCGGACGGTGGAGCTGAACATTGAGCGACCCGACCCTGCGAACCCCCAGCCCCGGCTGGTGGTGGAGCATCTGTCCTGCACCTCCCCGGCGGGGGTACAGGTGCTGAAGGACGTGTCCTTCACCGCCTATTCCGGCGAGATTCTGGGGGTGGCGGGCATCTCTGGCTGCGGCCAGAAGGAGCTGCTGGAGGCCATTGCGGGCCTCCAGCCGGTGACGGCGGGCAGCAGCGTTCGCTACTTCCCGGAGGGCCAGGCGGAGGAGCAGCTGGTGGGCTGCTCTCCCCGGAAAATCAAGGACATGGGGGTACACCTGTCCTTCGTGCCGGAGGACAGGCTGGGCATGGGCCTGGTGGGCAGCATGGGCATTCCGGACAATATGATGCTCCGCAGCTACAGCGAGGGCCACTCCATCTTCGCCGGGCATAAGAAGCCCAACCAGATGGCGAAAGAGGTGGTGGACGAGCTGGGGGTGGTCACCTCCAGCATGAACGCCCCGGTGCGGAAGATGTCCGGCGGCAACGTCCAGAAGGTGCTGGTGGGCCGGGAGATTGCCCTGAGCCCCTCCGTCCTGATGGCGGCCTACGCCGTCCGTGGGCTGGACATCAACACCTCTTACACCATCTACCATCTGCTGAACGAGGAAAAGCGGCAGGGGGTCTCCGTCATCTATGTAGGCGAGGACCTGGACGTGCTGCTGGCCCTGTGCGACCGCATCCTGGTGCTGTGCGCCGGTCAGGTCAACGGCATTTTGGACGGCAGGACCGCCACCAAGGAGCAGGTGGGCCTGCTGATGACCAGCCTGCAGGAAAAGGAGGGTGACTGACCTATGCAAACATCTGCTTCCGGAGGGCCCCGCCTCCGCATTGTCAAACGGGACAGCCTGCCCATGTGGAAGTCCGTGGGCATCCGCCTGCTGGCGGTGCTGCTGGCCCTGCTGGTGGACGCCGTCCTGATTTACTGCATCGTGAACCTGAACCCGGTGGAGGTGTACAAGACCATGTTCGGCGGAGCCTTCGGCACCACCCGCCGGGCCTGGATCACCGCCAGAGACACGGCTCTCCTCCTCTGTATGTCGGTGGGCCTGGCCCCCGCCTTTAAAATGCGGTTCTGGAACACCGGCGCAGAGGGCCAGATTCTGGTGGGGGCCATCTGCACCGCCTTCTGCATGATCAACCTGGCCGACGTGCTGCCCACCGGCCTGCTGCTAGTGGTGATGGCCCTGGCCTCCATCGTGGGCGGCGGCCTGTGGGGGCTGATTCCCGCCGTCTTTAAGGCGAAGTGGGACACCAACGAGACGCTGTTCACCCTGATGCTGAACTATGTGGCCATTCAGCTGACCTCCTTCTGCGTGGCCTGCTGGGAGAATCCCTACGGCTCCAACACCGTGGGCATCATCAACCAGAACTCCCAGGCGGGGTGGTTCCCCGCCCTGTTCGGCGCGTCCTACGGGCTGAACATCCTGCTGGCAGTGCTGCTGACGGTGGGGATGTTCTGCTACCTCCGCTACACGAAGCAGGGGTATGAGATTGCCGTGGTGGGGGAGAGCCGCAACACCGCCCGGTACGCCGGTGTGTCCATCACCAAGGTGTACATCCGCACCATGATCCTCTCCGGGGCCATCTGCGGATTCTCCGGCTTCATCGCCGTGGCAGGCTCCTCCCACACCGTCTCCACCTCCACCGCCGGGGGCCGGGGCTTCACCGCCATCATCGTGGCCTGGCTGGCTAAGTTCAACACCTTCTTTATGGTGGTCATCTCTCTGCTGCTGGTCTTTCTGGAGAAGGGGTCCAGTGAGATTGCCTCCCAGTACAACCTGAATGAGTATGCCGCCGAGATGATCGAGGGCATCATCCTGTTCTTCATTCTGGGCAGCGAGTTCTTCATCAATTACCGCCTGGTCCGCACCGGCAAGGAAAAGGAGGGCAAGTGATATGTCTCAGCTGGTTTCCCTGTTGCAGGCCGCCATCACCTTTGGCACCGTCATCATGTTCGGTGCCCTGGGGGAGGTGGTGACGGAAAAGTCCGGCAACCTGAACCTGGGCACCCCCGGCATCATGTACCTGGGGGGCATCGCCGCCCTGGCCGGGGCCTTCTTCTACGAAAGCGGGGTGGAAAACCCCAGCGCCCTGGTGGGCGTCCTCATCGCCATGGTGTGCTGCGTGGCGGCCTCCGCCCTGGGCGGGCTGATTTACGCCTTCCTGACCGTCACCCTCCGGGCCAATCAGAACGTCACCGGCCTGACCCTGACCATCTTCGGCTCCGGCGTGGCCAACTTCTTCGGCGGCAGCATGAACAAGCTGGCCGGCGGCGTGGGCCAGATCTCCGTGGCCACCACCAGCGGCGGCTTCCGGGCCACCCTGCCCCTGGCAAAGCTGGGGACGGCGGGCAGCATCCTCTTTAACCACGGCTTCCTGGTGTATACGGCCATCGCCTTGGCGGTGGTGCTGCACCTGATGCTGGGCCGCACCCGGGTGGGCCTGAGCCTGCGGGCGGTAGGGGAGTCCCCCGCCACGGCGGACGCCACCGGCATCAACGTCACCCGGTACAAGTACACCGCCACCTGCGTGGGGGCGGTCATCACCGGCCTGGGCGGGATGTTCTACGTCATGGACTACATCAAGGGCACCTGGGCCAACGACGGGGCTATCGAGTCCCTGGGCTGGCTGGCCCTGGCGCTGGTGATTTTCGCGGCGTGGAAGCCCCTGAACACCATCTGGGGGGCGTACCTCTTCGGCATCCTGTACTGGCTGTATTACTACATCAGCGGGCTGACCCGGTACTCTCAGGAGCTGTTCAAGATGCTGCCCTATGTGGTCACCATCGTGGTGCTGGTCATGACCTCCATGCGCAAGAAGCGGGAGAACCTGGGGCCTGCCGCCCTGGGGCAGAACTACTTCCGGGAGGAGCGGTAAGTCTCCAAATGACACCCTCCGGGCCGCACGGGCTGTGCGGTCCGGAGGGTGATTCTTTTGGTTGACAGTGCTGTGTGTACGCCTGTTTTCGCCTTAGACAAGGATGGATAAAGGAAATAGGTGGTTTCCTTTCTGTAAAGAATCATTCAGCACTCCCCGAAAGTAATTGTAACTTTTTTATGAACCCTATTGCATTTTTGGCCGGTTTGGGGTAAACTACTATTGGCACTCAGGAATGGAGAGTGCCAATCTTTCCGCAGCCGAAGGGCTGCCCTCAAACCGTCAATTCTATTTTTTATAAAGAAGGGTCTTTACCATGGAAAAAAAGGAATTCAAAGCGGAATCCAAACGGCTGCTGGATCTGATGATCAACAGCATCTACACCCACAAGGAGATTTTTCTCCGTGAAATCATCTCCAACGCCTCGGACGCCATCGATAAGCTGGCCTACAAGTCCCTGACGGACGACAGCGTGGGCATGAGCCGCAGCGACTTCAAAATCCGCATCACCATCGACAAGGACGCACGCACCCTCACCGTCTCCGACA
>JAJQET010000092.1 GCA_021201515.1 Clostridiales bacterium
CAGCAGAGCTGCGTGGCCCTGGCCTACTGCGCGGAAGGTGCGGCCCAGTACGCCGTGGTCTACAACCCCTTCCGGGAGGAGACCTTCTCCGCCGTCCGGGGGGAGGGGGCCAGGCTGAACGGCAGGCCCATCTGCGTCAGCCGGCGGCCCGACTTGGCCCACTCCCTGTCAGTGTTCGGCACCACACCCTATGAAAAGTCCCGAAGCGTCCCCGTCTTTGAGCGGGCCAGACGGATCTTCTGTGCCTCAGAGGACGTGCGCCGGGGCGGCAGCGCGGAGCTTGACCTGTGCTATGTGGCCTGCGGCAGGGCGGACTGCTTTGTGGAGCTGAACTTGAAGCCCTGGGATTTCTGCGCCGGGATGCTGATTCTGGAGGAAGCGGGGGGACGGCTGACCGACGAGGCCGGGCACACGCCCTGCCTCTACCGCAACTCCGACGTGGTGGCCTCAAACGGCCTGATTCATCAGGAGCTGCTGGCTCTGCTGAGGGATGTTCCAGTGTAAAGTAGTTTCACCATACAGAAAGCAAATCAGACCGGATACACAGGACTTGCCCTTTGTATTCGGTCTTTTTTTCACTAATTCTGCCGATTTCAGCGATTTGGCCCTGCCTTTGCCGCAGATCCGAGGCGGTGACCTCCATCGGCCCGATTCGCAGGGCGCTGCGGGGATGCGGATGTGTAAAGCAACTTCACCATACAGAAAACAAATCAGACCGGATACACGGGACTTACCCTGTGTATCCGGCCTTTTTTCACTTATTCCACCGATTTCAGCGACTCGGCCATATTGATCTGATCCAGCTTGAACCGCACGGAGAAGTTGGCGACCAGGGCGAACACCACCGTCAGCACGAAGGAATAGAGGTAGCTCACGCCAGCCACCCGCACCTCAAAGGTCATGGCGTCCACCTGCACCTGCTCCATCACATACCAGTGCAGCAGCTTGCCCAGCCCCAGGCCCAGCACCCCGCCCAGCACCGAGAGGATGATGTTCTCCCGCAGGACGTAGGAGGCCGTCTCCCCGGCGTGGAAGCCCAGCACCTTCAGGGTAGCCACCTCCCGCATCCGCTCCATGATGTTGATGTTGGTCAGGTTGTACAGCACGATGAAGGCCAGCGCCCCGGCGCACACCACCACCAGCAGCACCACATAGTTCAGGCTGGACATGGAGGCCTCCATCAGCGCCCGCTCCTCCGCGGACAGGGAGACATAGGTCACGCCGTCCAGATTCCGCAGGGCGGTGGCGAGGGCGGCGGCGGAATCGTCGTCTCCTGTGCGGTAATAGGCGGCGTTGACCGCTTCCGTCTCCGCCGTCTCCGCGGAGAGGTAGACGTAATGGTTCAGGAAGTTGTCGCAAATGCCGGTGACGGTGACGGAGACCTCCGCGCCGCTGGTCAGGGGGACAGTGACGCTGTCCCCCACCTGGACGCCCAGCTTGTCCGCCAGCTTGGCAGTGAGTACAGCCTCCCCGTACTCCGGCCAGGAGATGGCCTCGTCCCCGTCATGGAGGTCGAACAGGCCCTCCGCATCCTCCGGGGACAGGGCGATCACCGTGGCCTCCTTCTCGCCGGTGGCGGAGGAAACCGTCTCATTGCTCTCATAGCCCAGGGCGTATTGCTCCGCCTCCTGAGCCATCAGTTCCGTAACGGCAGCGTATTCCTCATCGCTGAGGTCGTCCTCCAGAGTTACTGCCCCGTCGTAGAGCATGATCTCGTCATACTGATAGTTCAGCAGGTTGGCCACGGAGTCCTTAATGCCGTAGCCCGTGACCAGCAACGCCGTGCAGCCGCCGATGCCCACCAGCATCATGACCATCCGCCGTTTGTAGCGGAAGGTGTTGCGGATGGTGACCTTGTTCAGGAAGGACAGGTGCTTCCACAGGGGGGTGAACCGCTCCAGCAGGATGCGCTTCCCTCCGCTGGGGGCCTTGGGGCGAATCAGCTCCGCCGGATTGTCCAGAAACTCCCGGCGGCAGGCCCACATGGTGACCCCCACCGAACCCACCAGGGCAATCAGCAGCCCGCCCACGAACATGACAGGGCTAAAGTAATACTCCAAATCGGCGAAGCCGTAGCTGATGGCATAGGCCATCCAAATCACTTGGGGGAGGAGAAGGCTCCCCAGAAAATACCCGGCCACGCTGCCCAGGGCGGCGGCGCTGCCTGCATACAGGATGTACTTTTGAGAGACGGTGCCCTCCCCGTAGCCCAGGGCTTTCAGGGTGCCGATCTGGGTACGCTCCTCGTTGACCATGCGGGTCATGGTGGTGATGCACACCAGTGCGGCGATCAGCGCAAAGAACACGGGAAAGGCGTTGGCGATGCTGCTGACGATGACAATGTCGTTTTCATAGGAGACATAGCCGGAGTTGCTGTCCCTGTTCAGGGTGTACAGCGTGGGTTCTTTTAACGACTCCAGCTCGGCCAGGCCGTCGGCGTACTCCGCTTCGCCGTCCTCCAGTTCAATCAGGGCGTCGGCAAGCTCCTGCTCCGCCTCCGCCCGGTTCTCCTCATACTCGGCCAGGCCGTCGGCGTACTCTGCCTCGCCGTCCTCCAGTTCGGCCAGGGCGTCGGCAAGCGTCTGCTCCGCCTCCGCCTTGCCTTCCTCATACTCGGCCAGACCGTCGGCGTAGTCTGATTCGCCGTCCTCTAACTGGGCCAAGGCGTCCGCAAGCTCCGCCTCTGCCTCCGCCTTGCCTTGCTCATACTCGGCCAGGCCGTCGGCGTGCTCCGCCTCGCCCTCCTCCAGCTGGGTCAGGGCGTCCGCCAGCTCCTGCTCCGCCTCGGCCTTCGCCGTCTCATAGGCGGCCTGCTGCTCCGCCAGCGTCTCCGCGCCGCTTTCCAGCTGGGCACGGGCCGCCGCCAGGGTCTGGGCTTCCTCGGTCAGGGTGGCCTGGGCTTCGGAAAGCTGAGCCTCGCCCTCCTCCAGCGCCGTCCAGCCAGATGCCACCTGGGCCTCGCTGTCCTCCAGCGCCTGTTCCTGTGCTTCCAGCTCCTCCCAGGCCGCCGCCAGCTGGGCCGTGGCCTCTGCCAGCGTCCCTTCCGCCTCGGCAAAACTTTCCTCCGCCTGGGTAAGCGCCTCCTGCACCTGGGCCAGCTGGGCCTGCACCTGGGCAAGCTGCGCCTCCAGCTCCGAGGAATCCTCCGTGTCCGCCAGCGCGTCCAGCTGGGATTGCAGCGCCTGCTCCTGCGCCGTCAGCGTCTCCGCCGCCTGCTCCAGCGGCTCCAGAGTGTTGGCCTTCTCCTGGGCGAGCTGCGCCTGCTGCTCCGCCAGCAGCTGTTCCTGGGCCTCTAGCGCGGCTTTCCCTTCCTCCAGCTGCTGCCGGGCGGCGGTGAGCTGGGCCTCGCTGTCCTCCAGCGTCTGACGGGTGTCAGCCAGTTCTGCCGCGCTCTCGTCCAGCGCGGTCTGGGCTGCGGCGATTTGGGTCTCACCGGCCTCCACCTCCGCCAGTCCGGCTTCGATTTCCTGCTGTGCGGCGGCGAGCTGGGCCTCCGCGGCGGCCAGCTCCTGCTCCGCCTCCGCCTTGCCCGCTTCGTACTCCGCCCAGCCGTCATCTAATTCCTGCCGGGCGTCGGTGAGTTCCTGAGCGGCATCGGCAAGCTCCGCTTCGGCCTCCGCCTTGCCGGTTTCGTACTCCGCCCAGCCGTCGTCTAATTCCTGCCTGGCATCCGCCAGTTCCTGAGCGGCCTCGGCCAGCTCCGCCTCGGCCTCCACCTTGCCGTCCTCATACTCTGCCCAGCCGTCGTCCAGCTCCTGCCGGGCGTCTGCCAGCTCCTGGGCGGCGTCAGCCAGCGCTGTTTTGCCGTCCTCGTACTCCGCCCAGCCGTCATCTAATTCCTGCCGGGCGTCCGCCAGCTCCTCCTCCGCATCCGTCCGAAGCTCCGTGTAGCGCAGCAGGCCCCGCTCCTCCAGCAGTGCCTCCACGGTTTCCGCCAGTTCGTCCCGGGCCGCCTCGTATTCCTCGGAATAGAGGCCGTCGGGCAGCGCGCAGCACAGCAGAATCTCGTGGTACACTTCAGAGGAGAAGGCCCCCTCTGGCAGACAGACAAACCCGGTCAGGGTGCCGCTGCCCAGGGAGGTGCTGCCCCGGTCTGAGCTGATGTAGCGGGGGGACTGCACCAGCCCCACAATGGTGAACTCCGTCACGGCGAAGGTGTCCAGCGTGTCCTCATCATTGGCGGCGGAGACGATGATGGTTTTCCCGATGTCCTCCTCCGTGAAGGCTTCTGCGTCCGCCACGCACTCGTCTGCAGCTTCCGGCATCCGCCCCGCCGTCAGCTCCGTCAGGTCGGTCTCCGCCGTCAGGGACAGAAATTCCAACGCAAGGGTGTCCGTATGCCCCTCTACTTCAGCCAGAGCGTCCATGCTGTAGCCC
>JAJQET010000123.1 GCA_021201515.1 Clostridiales bacterium
GTGCCTACCATCATCATGCAGTCCATCGGCTCGGTGACGACCTACGGCATGAACCTGATTCTGGTCTCCTTCACCACCACCGCCACCACGGTGTACGGCGTGTATTTCAAGCTGCAATCCATCTTCTTCATGCCGGTATTCGGCCTGACCAGCGCCATGGTGCCCATCATTGCCTTCAACTACGGCGCGCAGAAGCGCAGCCGTATGGTGCAGACCATCAAGCTGGGTATCGGCTATGCCCTGGGCTTTATGATTTTGGGCGTTGTGCTGTTCCAGGTGCTCCCGGCGCAGCTGCTGAGCATTTTCAGCGCGTCGGAGAATATGCTGGAGATTGGTGTCCCCGCCCTGCGGACCATTTCCCTGAGCTATGTCTTTGCCGGCATCTGCATTGTGCTGGGCACCACCTTCCAGGCCCTGGGGAACGGCGTGTACTCCATGCTGGTGTCTTTCGGGCGGCAGATTGTGGTGCTGCTGCCGGCGGCTTATATTCTGTCCAGGGTGGGCGGCCTGTCCGCCATCTGGTGGGCCTTCCCCATCGCGGAGCTGATGAGCATGGCGCTGTCCCTTTACTTCTTCCTGCGAATCTACCGGAAGGTGATTCGCAACGTCCCTGACGTGACATAACGTCGGATTGGATTTACCAGAAAAAGGTGTGAGGAAATTTCAATTTCTTCACACCTTTTTTACCGTTTGACTGTCGAACTGTGGTAGAATGGCGGTATCATCGGGTTGCGGAGGTGCGCAAATGAAGAAATGGATACGGCGGAGCGGGGCGGCCCTCTGTCTGCTGCTCTGCCTGGCGGTGCTGCTGGTCTGTTCCTCCGACTCCAGCCTGGGGCGGTGGATCTACTACACGCCGGAGACAGTGGAGTTTAACGGGCAGGAGATAGAGATTGACAGCTCTCTGGAGCGCAGCGCGCTGGAGGAGGACAGCTTCTCCCAGGAGGAGGACGGGACGCTGACCTACAGCGGCGAGGCGTTGTACGGCATCGACCTCTCCGCCCATCAGGGGGAGGTGGACTGGGCCACGGTGGCGGCCTCCGGGGTGGACTTCGTCATGCTCCGGGCGGGCTACCGGGGCTACAGCACCGGCGGGCTGTCGGAGGACAGCCGCTTTGCGGAAAACCTCACCGGCGCACTGGAGGCGGGGATTCAGGTGGGGGTGTACTTCTTCTCCCAGGCCGTCACGGCGGAGGAGGCGGAGGAGGAGGCCGCCTTTGTGCTGGCGCTGCTGGACGGGCAGGCGCTGGACCTTCCCATCGCCTACGACTGGGAGTACATCACCTATGACGACGCCCGCACCGACGGCCTGGACGCGGAGACGGTGACGGCCTGCGCGGCGGCCTTCTGCGCCGCCATCGAAGACGCCGGGTATGACGCCATGGTGTACTGCAACGGGGAGCTGGGGTATCTGAACTACGACCTCGGCGCGCTGGAGGGCTATGAGGTGTGGTATGCCGAATACGCCGATTCCCCCGGCTTCGCCTACGCCATCGCCATGTGGCAGTATTCCAGCACCGGCGCAGTGAACGGAATTGCCGGCGATGTGGATCTGGACATCCTGTTCCTCCCGGAGGAAACGGGGACGGAGGAGGAATAAAACCAGATACGGGAAACAGATTTGCGGAATTATAGGTGGAAAAGGCGAAAAAAACTGTCTAAGTTCGCCAAAAAATGATTGTTAAACTATTCACAAAATTGAAAGATTGCGCTATAATAGAGCAGTATTATGGTGCGGTGTGCGTGAGGGTGATGCGCACCCTTCTGACGTCCATTTTGGGCTTGACCGGTTCGCAGGGGTTTCTGGATGGGGAGCAGAAATCCGTGCGAATTGTTGCAGCAAATCGGATGGTTGCCAAACGAAGGGCGTCCCAGTATCCGCAGGCACACGCCGAAAGAGAGAAGGCTGTGATTGTGATTTTGATACCCGTCCTGATTCTGTTTCCGTTTGTGATGGCCGCAATCCTGGCGCTGGTGAAGGACGATGGGGCGCGGGGCTACTGCGTCTACATCGGCTCAGGCATCACCGCGCTGCTTGCGGTGGCGGTGAGCTGCTGGTGGTTCCTTGGCGGACAGACAGAGCTGCTGCTGTTTGAGGAAACCTCGCTGGTGGATCATCTGATGATCGTTGGCGACCTGTTCCTGATGTGCCTGGTGGTCTACCTGAGCATCAAGCATAAGAAGTATCCCATTGTCCTGCTGAGCGTCGCCCAGACTCTGGGCGTGCTGTGGGTGGAGCTGTTCGGCGGCTCTGTGGAGGAGACGCCCCACATCCTGGTGGACCGGCTCAGCGTGATTCTGATGCTGATCGTCGCCGTTATCGGCGGGCTGATCGTCATCTATGCCGTGGGCTATATGCGGGGATATGTGCATCACCACACGGAGTTTGCCGACCGGAGAGGCTTCTTCTTCCCCATGCTGTTTGTCTTTCTGGGGGCCATGTTCGGCCTGGTGCTGTCGGAGAGCATGACCTGGATGTATTTCTTCTGGGAGATCACCTCCGTCTGCTCCTTCCTCCTGATTGGCTACACCAGAACCGACGAAGCGGTACATAACAGCTTCCGGGCCCTGTGGATGAACCTGCTGGGCGGCCTGGGCTATGCGGTGGGCATCATCTGGTTCGCCGTGAGCCATCACTCCTTCAGCCTGTCGGCCATGGTGTCCGCCGGGAAGGGCGGGGACATGGTGGCCGTGGCCTGCGTGGCCCTGCTGAGCTTTGCGGCGCTGACGAAGTCTGCCCAGATGCCCTTCAGCCAGTGGCTGCTGGGGGCCATGGTGGCGCCTACCCCCACCTCCGCCCTGCTGCACTCGGCCACCATGGTCAAGGCGGGCGTGTACCTGCTGCTGCGGCTGGCCCCGGCCCTGCAAAACAACTGGGCGGGGTATATGGTGGCCTTTATCGGTGGCTTCACATTCTTTGTGGCCTCGCTGATGGCCATTTCCCAGAGCGACGGCAAGAAAATTCTGGCCTATTCCACCATCTCCAACCTGGGTCTGATCACCGCCTGCGCCGGCATTGGCGCGTCGGAGACCTATTGGGCGGCGGTGTTCCTGATTATGTTCCATGCGGTGTCCAAGTCCATGCTGTTCCAGTCCGTGGGTGCGGTGGAGAACGCCACCGGCAGCCGTGACGTGGAGACCATGCACGGCCTGATGCTGCGGATGCCCAAGCTGGCCGTGGTCATGGTCATCGGTATCTGCGGTATGTTCCTGGCCCCCTTCGGTATGCTGGTGTCCAAGTGGGCGGCGCTGAAAGCCTTCGTGGACGCAGGCGGCCTGCTGGGTACGGTGATGCCGCTGTTCGTCTGCTTCGGCTCCGCCACCACCTGCCTGTACTGGTCCAAGTGGCTGTGCCGCCTGCTGGTGGTGGACCATATCCGCACCACCAAGGACATCACCGGGCGGAACGAGTATTTTTCCCTGTTCGCCCACGCGGCCATTATGATTCTGCTGTGCGTCAGCTTCCCCAGCCTGTCGAACTATGTGGTGCTGCCCATCGTCACCGAGCTTTACGGCGAGGTGGACCCCACCATCACCACCGGCAACCTGCTGTTCATGGTGGTGCTGCTGTTCTGCGTGTTCGTGATTCCGCTGCTGGTGTTCCTGGTGACCAGGTGCTCCCATCCCCATCCGGTGATGAGCTATGTGGCCGGCATCAACACCGGCGACGGCCAGCACTTTGTGGACTCCATGGGGGATGAGAAGGAGATTCAGACCACCTCCTGGTACATGGAGGACTGGTTTGGCGAGAGAAGGCTGATGTTCCCCAGCCTGGCGATTTCCAGCTTCATCATTGTGCTATGTATGATTCTGCTGTTGGGAGGTGTGGTCTCATGATGCTGAGTGTGATGGTTGGCCTTGGATACATTCTGTTCGCCCCGCTGATCGGCGGACTGCTGGAGGGCACAGGCCGCGTCCTCACTGCCCGTATGCAGGGGCGGAAAGGCCCCTCCGTGCTGCAGCCCTTCTGGGATCTGCAAAAGCTGCTGACAAAGGAGCTGATGACGGTCAGCCGTATGCAGTTGATTATGATCGGTTCCTACACCCTGTTTGTCATCCTGTCCGGCACCCTGTTTTTCAGCGGCAATGACATTATGATGTGCTTCTTCTCCCTGACCACGGCGGATATGTTCCTGGTGGTGGCGGCCAGCTGCACCGGCTCCCCCTTCTCCACCATGGGCGCCAACCGTGAGCTGATTCAGATGGCCTCCTACGAGCCGATGCTGCTGCTCACCGGCGTGGGCTTCTACCTGGCGGACGGCACCTTCCGGGTATCCACCATCGGCACCCACGAGGGCCTGCCTGCCATCGTCATGCTGCCCGGCTTCTTCATCGGGGTGGTGGTGATTCTGGC
>JAJQET010000154.1 GCA_021201515.1 Clostridiales bacterium
GCAGCCCGGCGGTGGCCGCCTCCGGGGCGGGAATAAAGCGCCCGCCGGAATAGTCGGCGCCGGAATGCAGAACAGATAACATGGTCATTACCTCCAAAGGGAATCAGGATAAACTTACTGCACCCTCAGTATAGCAAAAGACGAGGAAAGTTGCAACTGCCAATGCTGCAAAAAAAGAAAAAATACCCCGGGATACCCCGTGGTATTTGCACGAAATGCAGGCGGCGGCTAAGGCGATTGCAAACCTCCGCCCCTCCGCCCGCGTTCCGGATACGGGCAGGGCTACGCCGTCCACTCGCTGTGAATGATGCCAACCAGATACCAGTCGCTGCCGGACAACTGGAACACCAGCTTCAGGCTGGACCAGTCCCGGTCAGTACCGTCGGTGGCGGGGAGGTAAAAATCCACAAAATGGCAGTCCGGGTAGGCGTCCGCCACGTTTTCCAGGCTGTTGCCGGAGTGCAGCACGGTGTCAACGCCGATCTCCGCCACATCCCAGTAATTGGCGTCCCACACATAGCGGTCAAAATATTCCGGAACGGTCATCTTGATGGGAGAGGAGTCGCTGCTGCTGAGGCCCCAGACGTAGGAGGTGTCGTCCTCTCCCGCGGCGGCCAGATCGTCGGCGGAGAAGGTCAGGTTAGAGGTGGGGTCTACGGTGGAGTAAGGGGTGAAGGTGACGCCATCCTCCGGGTCAACAAAGGAGGCAAGGGTCTCAAAGTCCTGCTCGGCAATGGCCCGCATGGCCTTCATGGCGGTGATGACCAGCCGCCCCTTCTGGTCGGGAAGCGCCTCGGTATCCTGTTGAGAGGTGCTGGCGTCCGCAGATGTGGCGCCGGTATGGACGGCAGGCTGCTGCCCTGAAACGACGCCGCGGAGCACAAAGCCGGCAGCAAGCCCCACAATCAGCGAAATACAGCAAAAGAACACAATGAGACGCCGTTTCACACCCGTCACCTCCAGGAAAAAACAATATATGATTATTGTACCAGAAAAGGAAGCGGAATGCAACCGCTGTTGAAAAATAAATGTTTTCCCAAGAGAGACATGAGGCCCTGCGGCGCAGGAACGGCGTCAAAAATTTTCCCGGAGCCTGAATTTTTTTGGGAATACCCCTTGACGAAATCCAATTTTCTGCTATAATATCCATTGTTGCGGGAAACGAGCGGTTTCGTGAGGCAACATCTTTTACATGGAGTAGTATCGAAGCGGTCATAACGAGCACGATTGGAAATCGTGTAGCCGTGAACGCGGCTCGAGGGTTCGAATCCCTCCTACTCCGCCATGAAGCTGTCTTGAATTGTTGGGATTCAAGACAGCTTGTTTTTTACAGGAAAGCGGAACGCATCAGGCTCCGGAGCCGATGGGAGGCGGCGTGTCTATGGAACACAGTGCAGGCGCAGTGGTGTACCGTCAGGAGGCGGGGACACGGCAGTACATTTTGGTGCAGGAATACAACGGCGACACCGGGTTCCCCAAGGGCCATGTGGAGCAGGGGGAGACGGAGGAGCCGGCCGCCCTCCGGGAGATTTGGGAGGAGGCCGGCGTCCATGCCACGCTGATTGGGCCGAAACGGTTCCATGTGGAGTACACCCTGCATAACGGTAGCCGGAAGCAGGTCACCTACTTTATCGCCCGCTGCACAGAGGCGGTGCGGCAGACGGGGGAGGTGCGCAGGGCGTTTTGCCTGCCCTACCGGCAGGCCCTGGTGCGGCTGACCTATCCCAGCTACAGGTCGATTTTGCAGGAGGCCCACCGCTATCTGGAGGCCGGAGACGGGGCGCAGCCCCAGGCCCATCCCAGCGGGAGGACGCAGTACACAAAGGATAACGGTTAAGACAAACGGGAGGGGCCAAGGCCCCTCCCGTTAAAGCGCACCGCTCCCCCGCAGATACTCCAACAGAGCGGTACACCCCTCCAGCACATCCGCATAGGTGGCGTCAAAGTCCCCGGTGTACCAGGGGTCGGCGATGTCCCGCCGGGAGCCTGCGAAGGACAGCAGTTTGTAAACCTTCTCCTCCGGGTCGCCCCGGAGCATCCGGCGGAGATTGTCCATGTTCCACTCGTCCATGCCGATGATGAAGTCGAACCGCTCATAGTCCCGCCAGGTGATTTTCCTGGCCCGGTGAGGCACCAGCGGGATGCCCACCTCCCGGAGCTTTTGGACGGTGCCCCAGTGGGGCGGGTTGCCGATCTCCTCCGTGCTGGTGGCCATGGAGTCGATGTAGCAGTCGTCAGAGAGGCCCGCCTCCTGCACCAGATATGCAAATACGCTCTGGGCCAGGGGGCTTCGGCAGATGTTGCCGTGACAGCAGAATACAATGCGAACCATAGAGGTTCCTCCTTTTTCAGATGTGGCGTGCGGATACGGGCGGCGCCCGCCTACATCAGCGGGCCAAAGAGCCGGAACAGGCATTGCGTGACCCGCACCACGGCGTTGAGGCCCGTCCGGTACTGCTCCGTCACCTCCTGAGAGACCAGGAAGGTTTTTCGGAAGTCCGCCTCGATGTCCTGAATGGCGGGGCAGCGGTACAGCAAGACGCCGTTTTCAAAGTGGTGGTACAGGCTGCGGAAGTCAAAGTTGATGGTGCCCACCGTGGCGGCCACGCCGTCGCACAGCACCTGCTTTTCATGGGGGAAGCCGGGGGTATACTCGTAAATGCGCACCCCCCGGCGCACCAGCCCTGCGTAGTAGGAGCGGGTCATGCGGTACACCAGCTTTTTGTCCGGGATGCCCGGGGTCAGAATGCGCACGTCCACCCCCCGCTGGGCGGCCAGACACAGGGCACGGGTCATCTCGTCGCTGATAATGAGGTAGGGCGTGGCGATATAGAGATAGCGTTTGGCGCTCTGAATCAGGTTCAGATAGATGTTTCCCCCATATACTCGTCGTCCAGCGGGCTGTCCGCATAGGGCTGGACGAAGCCCGGCCGGCCGGCCTTGTAGGTAATATCCGGAAGGTAACGGGTGTAGCTGACGTCGGTATCCTCCATGGCGTTCCACATCTCCAGGAACATCAGGGTCAGGCTCTGCACCGCGTCGCCGGTGAGCCGGAGGCCGGTGTCCTTCCAGTGGCCGAAGGGATGGGTGATGCCGAAGTACTCGTCCGCCAGGTTGTAGCCGCCGGTGTAGCCAATCTGTCCGTCAATGACGGTGATCTTCCGGTGGTCTCGGTTGTTCATAAAGGGTTTCAGCACCGGCACCACGGGGTTGAACACCCGGCACTGGATGCCGATCTCCTCCATCCGCCGAATGAAGCCACGGTCAATGAAGCCGACGCTGCCCACCTCGTCGTAGAACATCCGCACCTCTACCCCGTGGGCCACCCGGTCCGCCAGTACGGCTTTCAGCCGGGCGAAGGCGGCCCCCTCCTGGATGGCGTGGTATTCCAGAAAGATGAACCGCTCCGCCTTCGCCAAATCCTCCAGCTGGGCCTCCAGTCCCTCCGCCGCCTCGGCGTAAAAGGTGACATCGGTGTTCTGGTAAAGGGGATAATGGCCGTACCGGTGGATATACCGGCACTGACCGACGAACAGGGGGTCCAGCCTCTCCAGGGCCTCCAGAGGCTCCGGCTGCTGCCGCTGATAGGGGCGGAGCTTGCCGTCAATGGCCTCAAAGCGTTTCCGGGTGCGCCGGGTGGTGCCGCTGCGGCCGAACAGGAGGTACAGGCACAGCCCCAGGAGGGGGAAGGCCATGATGAGGATGATCCAGGACAGCTTGAAGGCCGCGTTATCCCGCTTCCCGGAGATATACACCGCCAGCAGGAAGGCCAGCAGGCTGGTCAGCAGGCTGATGGAGGTGGAGTATTCATTGAGCCGGACGGCCAGCAGCACGATCCACCCCACCTGAATCACCAGGGCCAGCAGGGTGACCAGCATTTTGGCAACGCCGTTTTTCACATTTGCTTTTTCCTCTGTTCTCATGGGACAGGGCGCTCCTTTCTGAATGACAGATTTATTATAACAGAAAGGAAAGGGAAAATCTACCGACAGAACAGGAAAAGTGGGGTACACCCCTCCATCGGCTGCCGCCGGTTCCCCTCCCTCTTCGGGGCAATGTCAGCAACTTAAGATACAATCTATCTTGGGCTGATGGGTGCAACGTAGCCATACAGTCAGATTTCCACGACCAAAGGACAATAGCATTGCCGCCCGTTCCGCCGTAAGGCGGGAACGTGGGCGGCAATCCCTGCCAGCCGCCATCGGCGGCAGCTTTGGTGCCTGTCAAGTCACATCGTCTCTGATGGGATAGACCACCTATGGGCTGGACAGCGCGAAGCCCCAGGGTTATAGGAGAGGGGTTCTTAGGCGGATTTTGCGTAAAAAATATGCCGGGGGCA
>JAJQET010000334.1 GCA_021201515.1 Clostridiales bacterium
CCTGCGCCTTTGCGCCTTTTTCTGACGAAAATTTCCTCGCAATTCGCTCTTGTTCATTTATTCAGAGGTTCCCAAACAACGAGAGGAACCATTATGTACCAAGTATATCAGACGAAGCAGCTCAGAGATGGGCTGGTTCAGATTTCGGAAAAATATGCGGAAAAGGCCCCTGCGGTCTATATGTATCTGGTCATCGGTCAGGAGAGGGCCGCCCTGATCGACAGCGGCTTCGGCATGGTGGACACCCTGCGCCCCCTGGTGGAGCAGCTGACCGAGAAGCCCATCCTCTGCATTGTCGCCCACGGCCACCCGGACCATGTGGGCGGGGCGGCTCAGTTTGACGAAGTCTACCTGAACGAAGCGGACGCACCGCTGCTGGCCGACAGCCTTTCTGTGGAACGGCGTGTGAAGGACGTGTTTGGCAGAGGGGATGTGTCAGACGAGGTCAGGGCCTACAGCGAGACGCATATGGTCGGCACCCAGGGCTTGCAGTATAAGCCGATGGCGCCAGGGGATGTGTTTGACCTGGGCGGCGTCACGCTGGAGGTGTTTGCCATGCCCGGCCACACCCTGGGCTCCGTGGCGCTGCTGAACCGGAAGGACAACTATGCGCTGGTCAGCGACGGGTTCAGCCGCCGCACCGCGCCGGAGGCGCGGGTGGATCTGGCGGATTACGCCGCCGGGCTGGAGCAGTTCCAGGCCGCCATCCGGGAGGACACCCCGCTCTACTGGGGGCATGGCGTTGACCCGGTGGATCACGCCTATCTCCGGGATATGTGTACCGCCTGCAAGGAGGTGGTGGCCGGGGACACCGCCGGGGACGTGGAAAGCGTCAGCCGCCGGCCGTCCCCCGTCCCAATGCCCAAGCGGTGGGAACACCGGTGCGGCTCTGTGACGCTGGCCTACTTCCCGCGAAAACAGGAAGGGGGCGCAGCGCAATGAAGGTCGTGTTTCGGGCGGACGATGTGGGCTATACCGTGGCCAGCAACGCGGGGGCCTTCCGCTCCATTGACGAGGGCGTTGTGTCCATGGTGGAGCTGATGCTGGACTGCCCCGGCTCTGAGGACGCCATGCTGGAGCTGAAAAAGCGTCCGTGGATCTCCGTGAACTGGCACACCCACTGGTGGGGCGTTCCGGTGGCGGGGGCGGAGAACGTGCCCTCCCTGGTGGATGAGTCTGGGCATTTCCGGGCGGATATGGGCCACGCTCACCAAAGGCCGGTGAACGACCTGGACTATGACGACATGGTGCGGGAATGTCGGGCGGAAATTGAACGGTGCATCCGCACCCTGGGCAGAGCGCCTGACGCGGCGTCGGTGGACGGCAGCGTGATCGGCCGGGCCAAGCGGCAGGTCTGCGACGAATATGGTATCGTCTACGGCTACTTCCGGTACTATCACATCGGCCCGGAGGCAGCGGGACATAAGCCGGGCATTTCCAACACAAAGGACTGGAACCCCACCTATGAGCCGCTGCACATCTTTGAGTACGAAAACTTCGGACGGCCCGGTCTGCTGCTGAAGGATTACCTCCGGTACGACCCGCTGGAGATGATCGAAACCATGCCGCTGGATACGGACAATATCTGGGTCCGCTCCGAGCATCCGGGCTATGTGGATGAGCGGATCTGGATGGATACGGCGGATATTTGCGGCATCACCCGATGCAAGGACGTGGAGGCGCTGTGTTCTGACGCGTTGAAGGCGTGGGTGCGGGACAACCGCGTGGAGATCATCAACCTGCGGGACGCCCTCTACGGGACGCAGGAATATCAAAACCATCTGCGGGTCACCGGCAGCAGTCTGGCAGTGAAAGGCGGGGCAGGACAATGAAATTGATTTTTCAAGCGCGGGATGCGGGCCTGACCCCCGCCTGCAATGGCGGCGTCCTGAAAAGCATCGACGATGGGGCCGTTTCCACGGTCAGCGCGCTGCTGGATTATCCCGGTACGGAGGACCTTCTGCTCCGTCTGCGGGACTACCCCTGGATCACGCTGGTCTGGCAGGCGGATTTCACCGGCTTCCCGGTGGCGCAGAAGGGACTGGCGGAGGACTCCGGGCGGTTCCGCCGGGACCTGACGGACCCCGCCCTGAAGGAGCGGCTGATACTGGAGGCCCGCGCACAGGTGGAGCGCTGTATCCGTCTGTATGGCCGCGCCCCCTTTGCTGCGGAGCTGCCCAGGTCAACGGCTCTGTATGAGGTGCTGTCAGCGGTCTGCGACGATTACGGCATTTTCTATCACCTGAGCGACTGCTGCCAGCTGACAGAGGACGGTGGGCTGGAACTGGTTTCCTGCGGCACGGCGGGGCTGGTGCGCTACCACAATCCGAATCAGCCGGGGCTGACGTTTGCGGACTACGGCCAATATGACCCCATGGCGGAGCTGGCCCATCTGCCCGTCCGGGAGAATGGCACCTGGATTTTCCCCCTGTACCCCTGTTACCTGGACGACTGGATTTTGCAGGAAACCCTGCATGATGAGCAGAGCCTGCGCACCGTTCAGCGGATGCAGGATGTGGTGGTGCTCTGCTCACCGGAGCTGCGGCAGTGGCTCCAGACAAACAATGTAACGCCGGTCAGTCTGAGCGATGCCGTCCTGGGCAGGCGGGACTATCAGAATCACTGCAAGGTCACGGTATAACCTCAGAACGGCGGCACAGGAACGGGCAAAGGAGGCAGTATGAACCAGACATTTTCTTCTTCCAATTCCATGGATATGGAGCGGCACTATCTCTGGGCGCAGTACCCCGGACTCCGGAAGGACAACAATTCGCAGTACGGCGCGGCGTCCCCGCAGGACATCCGGTTTCGGCTGCTGACCTATGACGAGCTTTGTTATCTGCTCTCCAGCGATGGGCGATACCTGATTCTGTTCGGCGGCAGCTGGTGCCCCCGGACGCAGCAGGCGGTTCCCCTGATCCAGTCCTGCGCGGAGCGCTATGGCGTGGAGGCGGTCTATCTGTTTGACTTCCGGATGGACGGTGTGAGCCAGGGCAGCGACATTCAGGCCGACCTGACGGAGCAGCCCTCCTACACCGGGCCGGGGCAGGCTGAGAAAAAGCTGCCCGGCGCGGAATGGAACCACCTCTACGGGGAGCTGGTCACCAGATTCCTGACCAACCTGGCCGACTGGGTCGGCGGCAGCGGACGCGTCACCTGGCTGGACCGGATGGAGGAGGTGCGCACCGCCCCCAGAATGGAAACGCCCTTCCTGTTCCTCTACGACCGGGCAAACACCACAGACCACAGCGGACGCCGGCGTTCCGGCGGGCGCTGTCCCATCGTCTACGGCATGGAGGTATGCGTAGATGGGGACTGTGGGGAAACGGTGCGCCGGCTGGAGGACGGCATTTTCTCCCATCTGGAGGAGCTGGGGACGGCGCCTGGCGTGTACACCCACGAAGATTATCTGCGGGAGGCGTACCGCATCAACAACCGTGGGCACAGCATGAAAACCCAGGACGCCTTCACGCCGGAGGAACCGATTCAAATCCAAATGATGCCCTTCCATATGCTGGACTGGCTGCTGGACCAGGAGGGTACCTTCCTGATTTTGATCGGCGGGGCCTGGTGCTCCAACACCCAGGCGGCTATCTCCGTTATCAATGACTACGCGGTGGCAAACAATGTTCGGGTCTATATGTTCGACTTCCGCCTGGACGGGAAGTACCCCTTTGACTTTTGGGACTACCCCAGGGCGCGGGAGCTGAAAATCACCGGGGAGCACAGCCCCTTCCGCCGCCTCTACATCGACATGGTGGAGGGGAAGCTGGTCAACCTGACCACCGTTCAGACCTTCGGCGGATGGGACCCCTGCACCGTCCAATATACGGACGAGGCCGGAACGGTGCATATCGCCGGCCGGGTGCAGGCGCCCCATCTGCTGGCCTATCAGAAGGGGGCGCTGAACCCCAGAGGAAAGCCTGCGCCGGTGCTGGCCTACTGCGAGCGGATGTATGAGCTGATTAACTGTCAGAATACCTTTATTTACTGCGACCCCAACTATAAGGATTATAAGGCGGGGGTGTATAAGGTGATTTACACCTACTGCCAACAAACCGGCGGACAGGCACGGGAGATCATGTCGGATAAGACCCAACCTGTGATATCCGGCGCACCGGTGAAGCACCAGGAACCGGCAGCGTATCACAGAGAACACAACTGGGCGGCGGAGCTGCCCTGCGGCTGTGACGACGCCTGCTGCTGACGGCGGAACCTAACTGCCGCCAATCACGGAAAAGGAAAATGCCCCGGAAAGGATGGTTTTATGTTTCAGGTATATGAAAGCGAAGAGCTGCTGCGCGGCGTGTACCGCATCACGGAGCGGCCCGCCG
>JAJQET010000056.1 GCA_021201515.1 Clostridiales bacterium
AAAAACGCACCGGGCGAGCGGGGCCCCCGGCAGGGGGAAGGTGCGTAGGATTCCAGGGGGTTCTGGGTGGCCATCACAAGGAAGGGCTCCTCCAGCAGCATGGTGTCCCCGTCCACCGTCACCTGCCGCTCCTCCATGGCCTCCAGCAGGCTGGACTGGGTGCGGGGGGTGGCCCGGTTGATCTCGTCCGCCAGGACGATGTTGGACAGCAGCGGGCCGGGCCGGAACTCAAAGCTGCCGGTTTTCTGGTTGTAAAAGTGGATGCCCGTCAGGTCGGAGGGCAGCAGGTCGGGGGTGAACTGGATGCGCTTAAAGTTGCCCCCCACCGTTTTGGCGAAGGCCCGGAGCAGCATGGTCTTGCCGGTGCCGGGCACGTCCTCCAGCAGCACATGGCCGGAGCAGAGGAAACAGGTCAGCACCAGGGTGATCACATCGTCCTTTCCGACGATGACCTGGGAGCAGTTGGCCAGTATCTTTTCTTTGTAATCCGTAAATTTGGAGAGATCTAACATGGGGCACCTTCTGTTCTGGGGGATGGTTGTCGGTGGGCAGACAGGACGGGACCGGAGCGGCGGTTCGTCCGGTTTGGAATTGACTCAATTATAGTCGCAAACAGCGGGGATTGTCAAGGAATGATTCGTCATCCATTTTGCAAAAGAAGCGCGATGCAAAGCCGTGGGCATGGGTGGATGCGAGCTGATGGAAACGTGGTTTTTAGGTGCTTGAGAATCCATTCCAATTCCAACTTGACCTATGCCAGACTGGAATTAATGCACGGAGCGTTTGACACAAAGGCTGTTCCGCTGTCATTTCTGGCATATGCCAAAAATAGTTCTTGACATATGCCAAAAACTGGGGTATGATAAGGGTACAGCCAACCCAAAGAGGGAGCTGTCCGGAGGAGGGAACCCTCCGCCGGCGGCTCCGGAACGCCGCTGATTCAGAAGGAGGCAACGCAATGCCCAGGCCGATTAAATGCAGAATGATTTGCCGTTTCCCCCAGACGCTGGAATTTATCCCAGCGCAGGACGGGGAGGGGAAAGCGCCTGTCCTCCTGACTGTGGATGAATATGAGACGATTCGCCTGATTGACAAAGAGGGCCTGTCTCAGGAGCAGTGCAGCCAGCGGATGCAGGTTGCCCGCACCACGGCGCAGAAAATCTATGACTCCGCCCGGAAGAAGGTGGCGGACGCGCTGGTGGACGGGCGCCCGCTGAAAATCGAGGGCGGGGAATACCGGCTCTGCAACGGCGGGAACCGGTTCTGCGGCGGGGGCTGCTTCAAACAGGAGCTTCACCAAATGTTTCAAAAACCGAAAGGGGATACCATCATGAGAATCGCAGTCACCTATGAAAACGGCCAGGTGTTTCAGCACTTTGGCCGCACAGAGCAGTTCAAGCTGTATGATGTGGAGGACGGGAAGGTGGTCTCCACGGAGGTGGTCAGCACCAACGGTCAGGGCCACGGGGCGCTGGCGGAGGTGCTGAACGCCCTGCAGGCCGACGCCCTGATCTGCGGCGGCATCGGCGGCGGCGCACAGATGGCCCTGGCTTCGGCGGGGATTCCGCTGTACGGCGGCGTCACCGGCGACGCGGACGCCGCTGTGGAAGCCCTTCTGGGCGGGAAACTGGCCTATGTTCCGGATGTCCGTTGCAGTCACCATGAGGGCGGGCATCAGGAGGACGGCCACGGATGCCGGCACGGCCGCTGCACCGACTGACCGCTGGCGACAAACTCACACGGAAGGGCCGGGCCTGATTTGGCATACACATTACAAAATACAATCCATCACAGGAGGAACAGAACATGGAACTGAAATTTTACATCTGCGAACATTGCGGCAACATCATTACGAAGGTGAAGGACGTGGGCGTACCCGTCATGTGCTGCGGCCAGAAGATGACGGAGCTGGTTCCCGGAACCACAGACGCTGCGGCGGAAAAGCACGTCCCCGACTACAAGGTGGAGGGAAATCTGGTCAGGGTGAACGTTGGCTCGGTGGATCACCCGATGCTTCCGGCCCATTATATTGAGTGGATTGCCCTCAAGACCATTCAGGGCGTCCAGATCAAGCACCTGAACCCCGGCGAGAAGCCGGCGGCCATCTTCGCCCTCAGCGACGGGGACGGGGTGGAGGAGGTCTATGCCTATTGCAACCTCCACAGCCTGTGGAAGGCGTAACGGTCTGAACACGGAACTCAGGGAGGTGCCCCGCGCATCTCCCTGAGTTTTTTGCATCGTGGGACTGCAAATCTGAGGGAAGTTTTCCCCAATCCATTGCATCCCGGGAAAAAATCCGCTATAATACTGTCTGTTGAGTATTTTGCGATGGAGGGAAGGGAACCGGCATGAAGGGAAAGAGAATCTATTTGGCTGCATTGCTGTGCGCCCTGTGGTTTACCGGCTGCGGCGGGGAGACCGCCGTGGCCCAGTCCGCCAGCAGCGACCTTGCGGCGGAGGCGGCCGGCAGCGTCAGCGCGGACGCCAGCACAGAGGCCGACGCGGAGGCGTCCGGCTCAGAAGGGACGGAGCCGGAGGTGGTGGAGGCGGAATACTGCGTCTGGCCGGGCTTTCTGGACAGAACGGTGACAGAGGACGACCACACCCTGCCCCTTGCCAACGATGGGGACAACACCGTGACCCTCTCCTTCGTTATCATGGAGGCGGACACCGGGACGGTGCTCTATGAGAGCGGCCCGGTGGCCCCAGGGGAGACGGCCCTTTGGGATATTTATGAGGCGTACACCGCCGGCAGCCACACCATCACCATCACCACCACCGCCGAAACCGGCAACCGGCTGGAGCAGCAGATCGTGCTGACGCTGCCGGAGGAAGGGGAATAATCACCGATGAAAGAGAATTTATATGCGGACTTTTGCAGCATTTCCGTTTACCGGGGCCTGATGGACCTGCCACCACTGGCCTACCTCCGGGACCTGTTGGAGGGGCTGGAAGGCGGCGGCGCCGATGTGGACAGCTATGCCAACTGCTTCTACGCCCTGGCGGAGGAGGGGTATGACTCTCTGGCGGACTACCTGTTTGACCATTTGCGCTATGACGAGTCCCCCTTTGCGGACGCCGTGGCCCGTGGCCGGGTGACGCCGGTGCTGGAAAAGGCCGCCCAACACGACCTGGCGGTGCTGGCGGATATTGCCAACACCAGCTGCACAGAGTTAAAGGGGATGATGGCCGCCCTGCTGCCGGAGAGCGGGGAGGCGAGCGTCCTGGCCCTGCCGGAGTGGAACATCGGCGCGGCCTTTCGGTATGACCGGCTGGTGGACTTCTACCGGGTGAACGGCTGCGGCCTCTTCGCCAAGTACCACGCCTTTGTCTGGGCGGACGGCCGGGTCAGCCCGGTGGAGCATCCGGATTTCCGTCCTCTGGACACCCTGTGGGGCTATGAACGCCAGCGGGATCAGGTGATCGAGAACACCCGCGCCCTGGTGGAGGGCAAGGCAGTGAATAACGTGCTGCTCTACGGCGCCTCCGGCACCGGCAAGAGCGCCACGGTGAAGGCCATGCTGGGGGTCCCTGGCTTTGAGAGCCTGCGGCTCATCGAGGTGGAGAAGGAGGACCTCACCGACATCCCCAAGCTGGTGCGGAACCTGGGCCACCGGCCCCAGAAGTTCATCATCTTCATTGACGACCTGGCCTTTGATAAGGAGGACAAGACCTTTTCCGCACTCAAGTCCATCCTGGAGGGCAGCCTGGAGCCGAGGCCGGACAACGTGGTGATCTACTGCACCTCCAACCGGCGGAATCTGGTGCGCCAGAGCTTCTCCGACCGGCGGGGGGACGAGGTGGACGCCAGAGAGACCATCGAGGACAAGGTCTCCCTGGCCGCCCGGTTCGGCCTGCGCATCCTGTACTCCGAGCTGATGAAGGAGCCCTTCATCCGGATGTGCTGCGACCTGGCCGCCGCCTCCGGCGTGACCATGGAGCAGGAGGAGATGGAGAAGGAGGCGGTGAAGTGGGATATTCGCCACCCCAGCCGTACCCCCCGGTCCGCCAACCAGTTCGCCGCCAGCCTGCTGGCAAAGCAGAAGTGACAGAAAGGCCCCTCCTGGCTGCCGTGGGCAGTGGGGAGGGGGTTTTGTCGGTGTAAAGGGGATGGCATCAGATTTGAGAGATAGATTTCCTTTGGATAAGGATTGAGAAAGAAAATAGGTGTTTGCCCTTGCCAGGGCGGGGCCTACTTTTCTTGCGCCGCCAAGAAAAGTAGCAAAAGAAGGCGGCTCAGGGGGAAGCTCGGGGCCTCGCTCCCCCCTATAGCAATCATCAAAATTACTGTCAGTAGTTTGACGCATGGAACCACCCCTTA
>JAJQET010000155.1 GCA_021201515.1 Clostridiales bacterium
ACACGAACCGGCTGAACCTGACCATCGCCTTCGTCTTTCTCACCGCCTCCCTGGCGATGGTGGAGGTGGAGGTGGGGCCGGTGACCATCGGCTTCTCCTCGCTGCTGGTGTGCATGATGCTGGGGACGGTGTTCTGCAACCTCTGCCCCCTGTCCGACGACCTGATGGCCGCCTCTGACCGGTGGACCTCCCCCCTCTTTGCCCTGTTCTTCGTCATCAGCGGCGCGGAGCTGGAGCTGAGCGTGTTTACGGACGTGGCCATTGTCTGCATCGGCCTGGTGTATATTATCTTCCGCTCCGCCGGGAAGTATCTGGGGGCCTACGCCAGCGCGAAATGGACAAAGTGTGCCCCCAACATCTGCAAATACCTGGGCATCACCCTGCTGCCCCAGGCGGGGGTGGCCCTGGGGATGTGTACCACCGCCATGCAGCTGGGAGAAGCAGGGACGCTGATCCGCAATATTACGCTGTTCTCCGTGCTGATTTATGAGCTGGTGGGGCCGCTGCTGACCAAGCAGGCCCTGACCAGGGCAGGAGACATCCAGCCGAAGTCGGAGGAAGTCATCAACCGCCGCAAAATCAAGCTCGCCGCGGCAGAGAACGCCAGAAAACAGGAGAAATAACCCTGCCCGACGGCGGCCAACGTCTTGAGACGTGGCCGCCGTCTTTTCGTTTTCCGGCAAACTGCTGAAAAAACAGGTGACGAAGCCGGAAAAATATGGTATACTAAAAGAAGTTACATCATGGAGGGCAGGCAATGGGCGCGGAGCGGATAGACAAGCTGCTGGCCGGCACTGGCCGGTTCAGCCGGAAAGAGGTCAAAGAGCTGATTCGCCGTCGGCAGGTTTCCGTCAACGGCACGCCGGTGCTTCGGCCGGAGACGAAGGTGGAGCCGGAGGGGGCAGTGCTCCAAGTGGCGGGGGAGACGATTTCCTGCGGAGGCTACACCTATCTCATGCTGAACAAGCCCGCCGGTGTACTCACCGCCACAGAGGACCGCCGTCAGGCCACGGTGATGGACCTCCTCCCGCCGGAACTGCGCCGCAGGAAGCTGGCTCCGGTGGGCCGCCTGGACAAGGACACGGAGGGCCTGCTGCTGCTGACCAATGACGGGGTCATGACCCATCGGCTGTTGTCCCCCAACTATCATGTGGACAAGGTGTATCTCGCCGAGACGGAGGGTACAGTGGACGCTTCGGATGTGGCCGCATTTGCCGCCGGGCTGACCCTGGGGGACGGCGTCCGCTGCCAGCCGGCGGGGCTGGAGGCCGTGGGCGAGGGGTTATGCCACGTCACCCTGCGGGAAGGCAAATTCCACCAGGTGAAGCGGATGCTGGCCCAGCGGGGCAAGCCGGTGCGGCGCCTGAAACGGCTCTCCATGGGGCCGCTGACCCTGGATGAAGCCCTGGAACCGGGGGCCTTCCGCCCGCTGGACAGCCGGGAGGTGGCGGCTCTGCAGAGGTGCTGCGGACTGGCGGAAGGTTGATTCGTCAAAATTCACAAAAGAAACGAAAAAAAGTATTGAATTTGGCCGGGAAAAAAAGTATAATAAGGACAGCTTTACTGCGAAGGTAGGATAAGGCGCACTACAAGAGAGGAGAGACGCACTCATGTCAAATCGTTTGTTCCAAAGCGTTGTGCTTCAAATGAAGGAGTGTACGGACCGTGTCATCGGCGTCATTGATGTAGAGGGAAGTGTCGTGGCGTGTAATGACCTCCCTGTGATTGGGGAGCAGTGGCCAACCGCTGTGGAAGCGCTGAACAGCGAACGGGATACCGCCCTGGTGGTCGGCGGCCGCACCTTTAAATCCCTCAGCGGCTGGCGGGCGCAGTTTGACTATGCCGTTTTTGTGCAGGGCGATGATGAACAGGCGAAGCTGATCTGCAACATGGCTGCGGTGGCTCTGAACGGCGTGAAGAGCTATTATGAGGAGAAGTATGACAAGGCCGCCTTTGTCAAAAACATCATCTCTGACAATATTCTGATTGGCGACATCTATGCCCAGGCGGAGAAGCTGCACTTCCCGGCGGATACGCCCCGGGCGGTGTTCCTGGTGCGCCCGGTGGAGGGCGGGGAGAATGGCATTTTGGATACCGTCCAGGCCATGTTCCCCAACCGGCAAAGTGATTTTGTGTTCTCCATGAGCGATAATGACGTGGTGCTGGTGAAGCAGATCCCGGAGGGCTCCGTGCCGAAGGACCTTTACAAGATCGCCGCCGGAATTGAGGAGACCATTGAGGCGGAGTTGAAGCTGAAGGTGGTCATCGGCATTGGCACCATTGCGGAGCATATCCGGGAGCTGGCCAGGGCCTACAAGGAGGCCCAGACTGCCATTGACGTGGGCAAGGTCTTTGAGGCGGAGCGCAGCATTATCAACTATGATAACCTGGGCATTGGCCGCCTGATCTATCAGCTGCCCATCACCCTGTGCGAGATGTTCCTCCAGGAGGTCTTTAAGAAGAACCCCATCGACGCCCTGGACCAGGAGACGCTGTTCACCATCAACAAGTTCTTTGAAAACAACCTGAACGTGTCCGAGACGGCCAGAAAGCTGTTTGTCCACCGCAACACCCTGGTCTATCGCCTGGAGAAAATCAAGAAGCTGACCGGTCTGGATTTGAGAGAGTTCGACGACGCCATTACCTTCAAGGTGGCCCTGATGGTCAAGAAATATCTGGTGAGCCGGGGCATTACCAACTGATGCACGGCGGACGGAAGGCTGTGAAACCTCATCTGAGGTGAGCCGCTCCGGGAACCGGACAGAACGCCAGGCTGACGCGGGGCGGAACATCATTTGAGGAGGGTACAACGAACTATGGAAATCCACGAATCATCGGAAAACTATCTGGAGGCGATTCTGATGGTGAAGCAGGAGAAGGGGGTCTGCCGCAGTATTGACGTGGTGCGGAAGCTGAACTTCTCCAAACCCAGCGTCAGTGTAGCCATGTCCAACCTCCGCAAAAGCGGGTACATCACCATGGATCAGGACGGTTGGCTGGACCTGACGGATGCCGGCCGTGAGATCGCGGAGCGCATGTACGAGCGGCACACAATTTTGAGCGCCTGGCTCATGTCCATCGGCGTGCCGGAGGACACCGCCACCGAGGACGCCTGCCGGATGGAGCATGACATGAGCGTTGTCACCTTTGAGAAAATCAAAGAGTACCTTCGCAGGCACCGGGACGACGAGGCGGGCTGAGCAGGGGTCAGTCGGGCTGTCCGACAGGGAGAGGACACAGTTCCACAGGAATCGTCCTAATAAGTTACTTCATTGAAAAATATGGGAACCGCTGAATCAATGCGTTTGCGCATTGGTTCGGCGGTTCCTTTTCATCCTCTGGGTTGCCTTATTTGAGGCTGCCTTGCGTGCGCAGGGCGCGCTGTGCGGTCATCATCATATAAAGTGCGGTTACGGACAGTACGATGCAGACGTTGGCTCCGGTGGACACGGTCATCGTCCGGAAAAACGCTTCATCCGTTTCATTGTTCACCGCCGGACAACGCACATGATGATTCTGGCAATATCGTCAATGGAGTCAACGCAATTTGACTGCAACCAGCGCTTCGCAATCCCCATCATTCCATCAATATAAAAGGAAAGCATATAGCCGCGGTCCCGCTCAGGAACGTTATGGCGGGCCAATATCTGGTCAAGGATATCGCCAAACATAAAGTCGTAGGTTTTAGACGTCTGCATGACCTCGGGGTTGGCAAGGACGACCTTGAACACGGTTTTGTGCTCCAAGATATAAGTCAGATATGGAATCAGGTATTCCGGTGTGATCAGGAACAGCTCTTCCAGAGAAGCGGTTCCGATGCGCTGCCTGAACTCTGATGCGCTTTCTTTGAAACACAGGAGGAATTGCTGATTGATTTGCTCTACGCACTCCGTCAGCAAATCCCCGATGGTTTCATAGTGGAGATAGAAGGTGGAGCGGTTGACGCCGGCTTTCTTACAAATCTCTGTGACCGTGATATACTCGAACGATTTCTGTTCCATCAGGGACAGAAAGGCGTCGTCCATTCTTCGGGCGGTGTTGAAATATTTGCTTTCCGCTTTTGTCATTCCGGGCACTTCCTATCCTCATCGTATGTTTGTCCGCGTCAGCTTTCGCTGATTTTCTTCGCAAGCTCCATAATTTCAAAGGCGTACTTTTGTTTCCCCTTTTCCAGCATCTTCCTGTAGATGGGGTAGTTGACCGCCATGGCCAGAAGCCCCAGCAGGCCGATGATGATGCCAGCCACCATCGTCGCCCTGGTCGGCGTACCAATCACCTGCATG
>JAJQET010000278.1 GCA_021201515.1 Clostridiales bacterium
CCCATTGCGCCATGCCGCTGCTTCTCCTCCCTGAGGTCAATCAGGTAGACGAAACGCCACATTTTCTCGAAGAGGCTCCACTCATGCCGCAAAAAGTCGTCCCGCAGATCGGCAAAGGGGATGCCCTGGGCCTCCTCCTGGGTGATTTGCGAAAAATACCGCTCCTCGTCCAGCCCCTCCAGGCTGGTCTCCTCGGCGGCCAGGCGATTGCAGAGGCGGAGGGCGCCCCGCAGCTCGTCCACCTGGGTTTGCAGCTGCCGGGATTGGGTTTCCAGCACCTCCGGCAGCTGCGCCTCCCCCTGGAGCAGCCTCCTGATGTCCGCAATGGGGACACCGCATTTCCGCAGGACGATGATTTGCTTCAAACGCCGTATGTCCTCCTCCGTGTAGTCCCGGTACTGGTTGCTGCCCCGCCTGGGGGAGAGCAGCCCCTGCTTTTCATAGAACCGGATATTGTCCCGTGAGAGGTTTAACCGGTCTTCTGCTTCTTTGATTTTCATGGGAACATCTCCTTTCTGATATCAGCATAATCCTTGGAGCCTGTCCACAGTCAAGAGGAAATTTCATTTTTTTCACACTTTTTTTGTGCCTGTCGGCGCAAAAATGCAGCATCCTAAAACAAATGTGCAATATCCGCAAAAAACGGCCTGCCGGGATATACCGGCAGGCCGTTTCTCATGGGTCAGGGTGTTACGATTCCTCTTCTGTTTCTGTCAGGGCGGCCCTCTGGTCGATCGTCAGGGACGCGCCGGGCAAGATGGCGGCGTTCTCCTCAGGCTCCACATAGGCGATTGTGACCTGATCCCCCACAGTCAGAATGACCACTTCCTCCCACTGGGCGGCGGAGAAGGCGAAGTAACGCTCCGTATCCCCTTCCAGCTGCAGGTAGAACCAGGTGTTTCCGTCGATGACGGCGGAGCGGATGTCCGCAATAGCGGCACTGACGGTGGCATATTCCGTCTCTTCATCGTCCGCGTCATGGTCCACCGTGATGCCGTTTTCCACCAGCAGGGCCTCGTAGTTCTCCTGGCACTCCTCCACGGAGCTTCCGGTGGCGGTGATCTGATAGTCGGAGACGCTGACCATGGCGTACATTTTGACCAGCTCCGCGCTGTCCTTCAGCGCCATAAAGTAGGTGGGCTGGTCGGAGATGTTCAGCAGAATGGGGAAGGTGGCGGAGTATCCCAGATGCTGCACGGCGCCCTCTGCGGAGCTCATAGCGGAATACTCCTCCGCGCCGGTGATGTTGTAGAACTTGGTCTCCTTGGTGCGCTGATTCACCAGGATGAAGCCCACAATGGACTCATCGCTGCCGGCGGAGGTGACGCCGGTGTAGAGGTACACGTCATCATTCAGGGCCAGGTAGTTGTAGCCCTCGTATGCCCCGGTGGTGGTGGTCACGCCCTTCTGCCCCAGCAGGCTGTTCAGCCAGCCATTGACCAGCGTGCCGTGGTAGTTGTACTGGTCGATAATCAGGGTGGCGTCATAGACCCGATCCACCCAGGAGGGCACATCCTCCACATCATAGTAGATGCACTCACCGGTGACGGCGTTCACCAGCACCGCGCCGATCACATCCCGTCCGCCGAAGAGGCCGATGGTGCAGGTCTCCCGGGAGCAGACCCACCAGGGGTTGCCGTCCTCATCGATCTCAAAGTTGACGTTGCCGAAGAGATAGGTGGGGTAGCGGAAGCGCAGGTAGCGGCTCAGGTTGCGGTTGAAGTACTCGCTGGGGGAATACTTGATGCCCTCCTCCAGCTGCACCAGGCTGGCCTCCTGAGTACACATATCCACGATGATATAGCCCGGCAGGCCGTCAGACTGGTTGTTGAACCACTTGATGAAGTCGCCATACTCCAGGCAGGCCACCCGAACCGGCTGGCTCTGGTAGTTGATCTGGCTGTAATCGCTGCTGACCTCAAACTGGGAGACCAGGCTGCTGTTGGAGCTGATGTCCCCCAGCGCCCGCTTGCCCAGCTGAATGGCTGAGGCTTCGTCCAGCATGGGGATTTTGTCATAGGAGATTTCAGAGACGTCCTCCATAAAGTCGCCGGTCTGCACATCCATCAGCTCGTAATAGGCGGTGGCGTGAAAAATGGTAGCGGAGCTGATGGACCCCACCAGAGCCACCGCAAGGCACAGCAGAATCACGACAACGGGAACGCTGCGCAGCAGCTTTTTTGGGGACAGCACGCTGCTATAAGCGGCGGCCCGTTTGGACTGCTGCATCCTGGCCCGGTTGATGTGATAGACGCCGTTTTCGTCCTGTTCAAAGACCACCTTTTCGTTGGTCGTTTTCCCGGCATCAGCGTTCAGCCCGCCCCCCAGCAGGAGCTTTGCCACCAGATAGACCAGGCAGAGGGTGATGACGAACACATACAGATCCGCGCTGTGGGGGTTCAGCGCCGGAAGGAACACATAGAAATAAATCCCGCCAATGACCAGCGTAATGAGCAGGCTGAGCAGGATATTCCTGACAGATCGGGTTTTTGTAGTTTTCATGGAGTGCCCTCCTTCGAATTTTAAACTCCGGTTTTCAGCTGTATTCAGAATACCACATTTTTACCCGATCTGCAATGCAAAAAAGTCCTTTTGCAGAAAAGTTCTCCGTCATTCGGAAGGCCCGGAGCCGTCGCCGGGGGCGTAGGGGTTCACATGCACCATGCAGTGCTTCACCGATGGGAATTTTCGTTCGATCACCTGATGCACCTGCTCCGCAATGGCGTGGGCGTCCGTCAGGGAGAGGCTGCCGTTGGCGGAAATCTCCACGTCCACATAGGTGCGGTTGGCAAACTGGCGGGTTTGTAGCAGGTCCACGGACTGCACGCCCGGCTGCAACAGAATTTCAATCCGCATATCCCGTTCGGTCTCCGGGTCACAGGCCCGGTCTGTCAGCTGACCGGCTGCGTTCCGGAAAATGTCAATGCTGGCCTTCAGGATGAACAGACAGATCACCACGCTGGCAAGGGGGTCGCAGACCGGGTAGCCCAGCCGCGCCCCCAGGATGCCCAGAAGGGAACCGATGGAGGAAAGGGCGTCAGAGCGATGGTGCCAGGCATCCGCCATCAGGGCCGTGGAGGCGATTTTGCGGGCGGCGGCCCGGGTGTACCAGTACATGGCTTCCTTGGCGGCAATGGAGACCAGGGCGGCCACCAGGGCCAGCACGCCGGGCACCTCCAGGGTGTCATAGGACGCGGAATAGATTTTCTGAATGCCGGAGTAGCCAATGCCAACGCCGGTCAGGGCCAGCACCACCGCCAGCAGAATGGAGGCGATGCACTCCATGCGCTCATGGCCGTACTCGTGCCCGGCGTCCGCCTTCCGTCCGGCCAGCTTCACGCTGATCATCACGATGAAGGTGGAAAAGACGTCGCTGGCCGAGTGGACGGCGTCGGAAATCATGGCGCTGGAGTTGGCCAGCACGCCGGCCAACAGCTTAAAGAGGGTCAACAGCAGGTTGACCGCAATGCTCCTGCGAGAGACCCGCATGGCGATTTGGGTTGCGTTTCCCGAAAAATTGTTCATCAAAAGCTCCTGTCTGCCGCTGTGGGCCGGCATGGTTCGCCCTCTCCAAGCGGCGGTGATGGGGGGACGCAGATAGAAAAGAACATCTGCGGGACGAGGAAAGCTCTCTGTCCCGCAGATGGAATCTTTTGCACACTGCTCTGCTGCCAACTGGCCCGACTAACTGTCTGTTCAGATTAACAGCAGTCTACCACACAGGGCTGTGGTAAGTCAAGAAAAACTTTGGTTATCGCCGGCAAACCGGCAAAAAATTGTATTTTTAGAGGAAAAAGTAGCATTTCGACGTTTGCACCCCGTCAGGCCGCATTCCGGCGGATCCGCCGCATGATGGCCCGCTCCACCCGGTCGCCATAGAGCAGGCCCAGGAGGGACAGACCGACGCCCCCCAAAATCAGCAGCGGCAGCGCCCATCCGGGCAGGGTCAGCAGCGAGCTGCCCAAGGCCGAGGACACCAGCAGCCCCCAGTGCCGGGTACAGAGGACGATCAGGGCAAAGCGCTTCCAGGAAATATCGGTCAGCCCCGCCATGATGCACAGCATATCGTCCGGGAAGAAGGGAAAGAGCAGGGCCACAACCAGGAAGGAAGTGCCCTTCCGCTTGAGGAGGCGCTGGTATTTGGAGGGCAGCTTCCGCTCCACCATGCGCTGGGCGGCCTTCCGGCCAATGGTGCGGCTCAGGAGGAAGGTGATGTTGCTGCCCAGGTTGACAGCCAGAAAGGTCATCAAAAACCCCTTCCAGAAC
>JAJQET010000309.1 GCA_021201515.1 Clostridiales bacterium
CCACGTTGGGGCAGGCGGCGGAGTGGGCCACCAGCCGGAAGCCCTCCGGCACCTTCGCCATGTAGTCGCTGTGGCTCATCCAGGAGATGCCTTCGGCGGGCAGGCCCTGGAACAATTTGCAGTCGGTGTCATAGCAAGTGGCGGTCTTGCCGTACTCCCGGGCGGAATCGTCCTGGGCGGGCACCACCTGTCCCCCCAGTTCCTGGGCCATCAGCTGGCACCCATAGCAGATGCCCAGCACAGGTACGCCCCAGGTGAAGATCGCCGGGTCCACCCTGGGCGCATCCTCCAGGTAAACGCTGTTGGGGCCGCCGGTAAAGATGATGCCGATGGGGTTCATCGCCCTGACGGTCTCAAGGGGGGTTGTATAAGGGATCACTTCGCAATAGACCTGACATTCCCGGACGCGGCGGGCAATCAACTGATTGTACTGTCCTCCAAAGTCCAGAACGATCACCATCTGGTGTGCCATAACAAAACCTCCTGTGTCAGCGGGCGCCATGCGCCCGCATTTACTATTTCATTATTCTACCTGATTCCCATGGAATTGTCAAATTGTTATCAGTTCTCTTTCAGGGACGGCAAGCGGGCGTCGTAACCGCCGCATCCCGGCAGAGAAACAATTCCATATGCAAAGTTTACCCAAAGTGGGTAAATTGCCCCTTCCCTTTTACGAAACACGGATTTATAATAGAGACAGACAGAGGAGGGGTGCTTTATGCCTCAAATGCAATATCAATACAGGATTCAGGTGCAAACCCCCATGGGGATGCGGAGGGGCGTTCTGGAGCTGACCCTGGGCGGCCCGGCCCTCACCGGCATCCTGACCGTGATGGGCAGACGGGAGCCAGTGGAGGGCGTCCTGAACCGGGACGGCTCCTGTACCATCTATGGAAGGCTGCGGGCCATGTCAAAGGAGTTCGTCTTTTCCGCCGTGGGCCGGGTGGACTGCCAGGGGCTTACCCTGACGGTGACCAGCGGCCGCAGGACATTCCAGGTGACAGGGATCGCCTGCCCCCGGACGGAGGGGGGAACGGCATGAGGGCCTTTTACCGGGGGGTTGTCAACAACCCCAAAAAAAATCATGGCGTTCTTCTTGATTGCCACCGTGATCTGCTTCTTTCTGACAGACGATGTAGGGGTCAACTACGACCTGTCAGAATATCTGCCGGAGGGCACCGCCTCCACCATCTCTCTGGAGGTGATGGAGGAGGAGTTTTCCGGGGGTATCCCCAACGCCAGGGTGATGGTGACGGATGTGACCATCCCGGAGGCCCTGGCTCTGAAAGAAGAAATCGCGGGCTGTGAGGGCGTCCTCAGCGTGACTTGGCTGGACGACGTGGTGGACATCGTGCAGCCCATCGAGACGCTGGACGCCGACACGGTGGAGACCTACTATCAGGACAGCGCCGCCCTGTTCAGCGTCACCCTGGACGAGGAAAACCTGGTGGCGGCGGTGAACGCCATTCGGGCTGTCATCGGGGAGGACGGAGCCATGACCGGCGACGGCGTCTCCACCGCCCTGTCCACCAGCAGCACAGAGTCCGAGGTGGCCATGATCACGGTGGTGGGCGTGGCCTTCGCCTTCCTGATTTTGATGCTGACCACCACCTCCTGGCTGGAGCCGGTGGTGGTGCTGCTGGGCCTGTTGGTGGCGGTGGTCATCAACATGGGGACGAATCTGATGTTTGGGGAAATCTCCTTCGCCTCCAACGCGGCGGGGCCGGTGCTGCAAATGGCGGTGTCGCTGGACTACTCCGTGTTCCTGATTCACCGGTACGAGGAGTGCCGACTGGAGCAGCCGGACAGGAAGGAGGCCATGGTGGAGGCCCTCTGCAGGTCCACCACCTCCATCCTCTCCAGCGGACTGACCACGGTGCTGGGCTTTGTGGCCCTGGTGTTTATGGAGTTCCAGCTGGGGCCGGACCTGGGGCTGGTGCTGGCGAAAGGGGTGGCCATCAGCCTGGTCACAGTGTTCCTGTTTATGCCGGTGTTCATCCTGGCCACCGGTAAGTGGCTGGATAAGCTCCGCCACCGCAGTCTGATGCCGGACTTCCACGGCTTTGGCCGGGCGGTGACCCGCATCATGATACCTCTGGTGGTAGTGTTCCTTGTGGTGATGGCCCCCAGTTTCCTGGCCGCCAACGCCAACTCCTACTATTACGGCTCCTCCCATATCTTCGGGGAGGACACGGAATACGGTCAGGATACCGCCGCCATCGAGGCGGTGTTCGGCAAGAGCGACACCTATGTGCTGCTGGTGCCCACCGGCGACCTGGCCACCCAGCGGGCACTGAGCGACGCCCTCCACGACATTCCGGAGGTCAAGAGCATCCTGTCCTATGTGGACACGGTGGGCCAGGAGATTCCGGAGGCGTATCTGGACGAGGCGACGCTGGCCCAGCTGGTGTCGGACAACTACAGCCGCATGGTGCTGACGGTGGAGGCCGACTACGAGGGGGAGGCCACCTTCGCCCTGGTGGAGACCATCCGGGAGACCGCCCAGCGCTACTACCCTGACAGCTACTACCTGACGGGGGAGGGCGTGGTGGCCTGCGACCTGAAAACCAGCATCACCGCCGACCTGCTGCGGGTGAACCTGCTGGCCATTGTGGCCATCTTCCTGGTGCTGCTGCTGACCATGAGGTCGATTTCCCTGCCGGTGATTCTGGTGCTGACCATTGAGACGGCCATTTGGATCAATCAGGCGGTGCCCTACTTCACCGATTCCACGGTGTTCTACGTCTCCAACCTGATCATCAGCAGCATCCAGCTGGGGGCCACGGTGGACTACGCCATCCTCCTCACCGACCGCTACATGGGGTACCGCCGGGAGATGGGGAAGAAAAAGGCGTTGCAGGAGGCCATCTCTGCGGTGACGGTCTCCATGCTGACATCCGGCATTGTGCTGGCGGTGATCGGCTTCATGATGGGGGCCGTCTCCAGCCACGGCATCATCGCCCAGCTGGGCACCCTCATCGGTCGGGGCAGCCTGCTGTCCCTGACGCTGGTGCTGTTTGTGCTGCCGGGGCTGCTGTATCTGCTGGACGGGCTGATTGGAAAGACCACCCTGCACGCCCGGTTTGCCCCTGCAAACGCGGAACAAAAGGAGGAATCCATATGAGAAAACTGTTGAAACGGGGTACGGCCCTGGCGCTGGCCGCGGCGCTGACGGCGGGGCTGGCCTTGCCCGCCGGGGCGGTGAACGCCACCCCCTCCGAGAAGGAGGAAGTGGTCTACATCAACCTGAACGCATCAGGCGCAGTTGAGGAGATTTATGTGGTCAACAGCTTCGCCTCCGGAGACATCCTGGACTATGGAGACTACGTTTCCATCAAGGCGCTGAACACCCTGGACGAGATCACGCAAAACGGAGATGAGATCACCTTCACCACCACGGCGGAGAAGGTCTACTACCAGGGAGAGCTGACGGACAGGGAGATCCCCTGGAACATCTCCGTCCGCTACTATCTGGACGGCGTGGAGCAGGACCCGTCGGCGCTGGCCGGGCAGAGCGGCGCGCTGGAGATTCAGCTCTCCATCACGGAGAACGACGCCTGCGCGGGGGACTTTTTTGACGCCTACGCCCTCCAGGTGTCCCTGACCCTGGACACGGAGACCTGCGGCAACATCAGCGCCCCGGACGCCACCGTGGCCAGCGTGGGCAGTGAGAAGCAGCTGACCTTCACCGTCCTCCCCGGCAGCGGGCTGGAGACCTCAGTGACGGCGAACGTCACCGACTTTGAGATGGAAGGCATTTCCATCAACGGCATCCGCCTGAACCTGAGCATTGAAATCGACGACGCGGAGCTACTGGAGCAGGTCACGGCGCTGATGGACGCGGCCGCACAGCTGGATGACGGCGCAGGTGAGCTGGCAGGCGGCGCCTCCGACCTGGCGGGCGGCGCCTCCGACCTGGCAGACGGCGCTTTCGAGTTGCAGGACGGGGCCTCTGCCCTGGCAGACGGGGCGGCCTCGTTGGATTCCGGCGTAGGCGACCTGGCGGACGGCACCTCCGACCTGGCAGATGGGGCCTCCAGCCTGACAGAGGGGGCCGACACCGCAAAGAACGGCGCGGCCTCTGTGGCAGACGGTGCCTCCGACCTGGCGGGCGGCGCTTCCGCGTTGGCGGAGGGCGCAGATGAGGTGGCGGAGGGGGCCGCCTCCCTGGCCTCCGGCGCGGCGGCGGTGGAGAGCGGTGCCTCCCGCCTGGTGGA
>JAJQET010000190.1 GCA_021201515.1 Clostridiales bacterium
CTCCACAATGTCCACAATGCCGTCCGCCAGCCCCAGGATGGGGGCCAGCTCCACGCTGCCCTCTATTTTGATGACGTCCACATCCATCCCCTTCCCTGCGAAGAACGCCTTCGTCACGTTGGGGTATTTGGAGGCGACGCGGCGATGCTTGTAGGTGCCGTAAAAGTCGGTGCCCTCCTTCACCGCCAGGGCGAACCGGCACTTGCCGAAGCCCAGGTCCAGCACCTCATAGAAGCTGCCGCCCTTTTCCATAATGGTGTCCTTGCCGGTGATGCCCAGGTCGCAGGTGCCGTGCTGGACATAGGTGATGACGTCCGGCGCCTTGGACAGCACCGCATCCAATGGGTAGTTGGGGACGGTGTGAATGAGCCGACGGCCCGGATTTTGAATAGGCGTACAGTCCAGCCCCGCCCGTTCAAACAGGGCCACGGACTGATCCTGCAAGCGGCCCTTGGTCAGGGCAATGCGCAAACGATTGCCGCTCATGCTTCCACCTCCCGCTGTCCGTTCTCGTCCAGGATGATCATCCGGCGGATGCCCTTCTCCCGTGCCAGGTTCATGGTGCCCTCCAGCCGGCTGGAGGGGGACAGCTCACAGGAGCCCTCCGGCAGGGAGTCCACCAGCGCCAGGGCCTTCGCCAGCAGCGCCGGTTCGTAGTGAATCACGGTGTCCACGGCGGGAATCTCCACCCGCGGCAGGCAGCTGGCCACCACGTCCACATTGACGGTAAAGCCGGTGGCCTGAGCCGGACGGCCAAAGGCCGCCACAAGGTTGTCGTACCGTCCGCCGGACAGCACCGCCTCCCCGGCGCCCTGGACATAGCCCCGGAAAATCACGCCGGTGTAGAAGTTCAGCCGATGCACCATGCCCAGGTCGAAGCGGATATAGTCCCCATATCCGGCGGCCACCAGCATATTGTATAGCTCCCGCAGATAGTCCAGCGTGGCGCTGCCCTTCCCCAGAAGGGCCTCCGCCTCGTCCAGCACCTCCGGCCCGCCGAACAGGTAGGCCAGGCGGTGCATGGCCCTGGCCCCCGGCTGATGGCGGTAATCCTTCAAAAAGTCATTCAATGCGGCAAAGCTCTTGCCCTCGATGAGGGTGCGCACCTGCTCCAGCTCATCCCCGTTCAGGTGCATCCCCTCGGCAAAGGCGCTGAAAATGCCGGAGTGCCCCAGTTCGATGTGGAAATGCTCCACCCCGCAGACCCGCAGAGAGTCCACCGCGGCGGCGATCACCTCCAGGTCGGCCTTCATCCCCGCCGCGCCGATCAACTCCACGCCGCACTGGGACAGTTCGCCCCGCTCGTCCTTGTTCTCCGTGCTGGAGCGGTACACCGTCTCGTTGTAGTAAAACCGCCGGGGCAGAATGGTGTCCTTCAGCTTGGTGGCGGCCACCCGCGCGATGGGGGTGGTTCCCTCCGGCCGCAGCACCAGAATCTTGCCGCTGCGGTCAATGATTTTCAGCATGGATTCCTGGGGCAGGGCGCTGCCGCCCCGGCAAAACACATCGTAAAACTCCACCTCCGGGGTCATGATCTCACTGTAGCCCCGCCTGCGGTAGAGCTTGGTCAGGGCAGACTGCACCTGACGCAGCTCCCGGCACTCCCCCAGCATCCGGTCACGGGTGCCCTCCGGGGTGTTTGGAATATAGTTCATGCGCTCATTCCTCTCCTGTCACTTTAGCACGCTAATACACTACCATGAAAGAGCGCTGCTGTCAACCGCTGAATTTCACAAATCCAACTTTTGTTTCCATCCGTACTCTGTCAATGTGTGCAGTTCGTATTTCACTGTCGCAGCCCCAGCGCCTTCACCAGAAAGGCGGTCAGCCGTCTGCGGTAGTCCTCCAGAAAACTCTGCTCCGCTTCTGCGTCGCCCTGACGGCTGTCCTCTTCCACGAAATAAGCGCCGGTGCGGCGGTTCAGAGAAAGGGAGTCCAGCGGCCACCCCGGATGCCGCACTGGGGCAGGCTGCGCCACCATATAAAACGCACCGCCCCGGGGCGAGCTGTCCCGTTCCATGAAGGAGGACAGCGTTCCACGGCAGCTGACACCATACCCATCCACATAGTGCGCCGACACTTTGCCGCCCAGTGAACGGATGAGGCCGCTGTAGTAATCGATCATTCCCTCGTCATCCAGCCGCACCCCCTGGGGTGAGCGCACATGAAGCCCCGGCTGCCTGGAGTCATCCATGGGAAGTCCGTCAAAGTACAGGCCAGCATCGTTGCAAATCACATAATCCGCAAAGCGACTGTAAAATGCCGCCTTTTGCAGAGCGTTCTCCTCCGGTTTCCTCCAGTTCTGCCGTAATGCCCAGCTCCCGCAAGGTATGCAGCCTCACATCATAACCGCTGAACAGGCTGGTAAAACGCTTAATCTTGGAAGGGTTTGTGGTTCCAATTAAAATCTCCATCAAAAAGCACCTGCTCAGTCAAATTGCGTCTCCCAATGAGTGGCGTTCCGGGCCTCCCAGCAGAGCCGGAGCTGCTCCGGCGTGGTCTTGTGGAGGTTCAGCTTTGGCAAGGCATCCAGGGGGAAATAACCGCTCTCCGTGGTCTCGGAATTGGGTTGAAAGCTACCGCCCAGCACGTTGCACAGCACAAAATATTGCAGGCAATGAAAGAAGGACTGGGCGTTGTTGCGGCTCCGGTGGTCGTGGACGCACACCAGCCGCCACGGCTCCACCGTCAGCCCGGCCTCCTCCCTGGCCTCCTTGACCACATTGGAGGCAATCGTCTGGTCAAAGTCGCACCATCCACCGGGCAGCGTCCACTGACCGTCATAGTCCCGCACCAGCAACACCTCTCCCCTGCTGTTAAAAATCACGGCGCGGGTGCTGGTTTTCGGCGTCTGGTAGCCGTCGTTTTCGCTGAACAGTGTCTGAATTTGCGCAAAGGGCAGCCCCGTCTCGCTGCTGACCAGCTCCGCCGCGATGTCCCGTACCCGCTGGAACCGCTCCAAATCAAATCTGTCCCTGGAATAGAGCAATCCGGCGGAGGCGATGGCCTGGAGCTCGTGGGCCAGCTCCAGCAAAGTTTTCTCGTTCTCCATAGCTTCTCCTTAAAACAGGGTGATTTGGCTGGTGCCCGGCAGCCCGTCCAGCGCCCCCATATATTTGAGCTGCTCCAGATGGGAGGCGGACAGCTTGTTGCAGGTGGTCTCCACCTCCTCGATGGAGACAAAGGGCATCCCGTTCCGGGCGGCAATGGCCTCCACCGTGGCGGTGGCGGCAGCCTCCCCCAGACCGGGGATGGAGCAGAAGGGGGGCATCAGGGCGTTCTCCTTCCAGTCCACCACATAGTGGGTGGCTTGGCACTTGGTCAAGTCCATTTTCAGGAACGTGAAGCCCCGGAGATAGAACTCGTAGCAGACCTCCAACGTCACCAGTTCCTTTTCCTCCACGTCGGTGAGCTTTTCCTTCCCTTTCAGTTCGTTCATCTTTTCCAGCACCTTTTCCTGGCCCAGGAACATACAGGTGGCGTCCACCGCCTTGGCCCGGACGCTGAAATAGGCAGAGTAGAAGGCCAGGGGCCGATGCACCTTGAACCAGGCGATGCGGAAGGCCATCATCACATAGGCCACCGCATGGCCTTTCGGGAACAGGTATTTGATTTTCCGGCAGGACTCGATGTACCACTCCGGCACGCCGTGGGAACGCATCTCCTCCTCAATGCCCTCCGGCCAGGACTTGCCCTTGTGAATGACGCCCTTCCGGACGGCCTCCATCATCTTGAAGGACCGCAGCGGGTCGATGCCCTTGGAAATCAGGTACAACATAATGTCGTCCCGGCAGCCGATGGCCTGGGTAACGGTGGCGGTGCCGCTGGTAATCAAGTCCTTCGCGTTGCCCAGCCACACATCTGTGCCGTGGGAGAAGCCGGAGAGCCGCAGCAGGGTGCTGAAATTCTTCGGCTGGGTATCAATCAGCATCTGCCGGGTGAATCCGGTGCCAAACTCCGGGATGGCGCAGGCCCCGGTGGGGCCGAGGATGGGGTCATCCTCATACCCCAGCACCTGGGATGAGCAGAAGATGGACATGGTATCCTGGTCATCCAAGGGGATTTTCGTGGGGTCGATGCCCGTCTCATCCTGGAGCATCCGAATCATGGTGGGGTCATCGTGGCCCAGCATATCCAGCTTTAACAGGTTGGACTCCATGGAATGATATTCAAAGTGGGTTGTGATAATGTCCGAGTTTGGGTCGTCCGCCGGGT
>JAJQET010000193.1 GCA_021201515.1 Clostridiales bacterium
GTGGGAGCCGTCGTTCAGGGCGATGAAGCCGAAGGTTTTCATATTGCGGAGCGACCGCACCCACCCCGCCACGGTGATGGTCTGACCGGCAAAGGCGTCTGGGCTGGCAAAGATGGAAGCAATGGTTGTGCGTTTCACAGGGAATCCCCCTTCTCTATTCCTGGGGGCGGCGGGCCGCCCCATACAGTCTGCACCTATTTTACTACAAGAGGGCCGGTTTTACAAGGGAAATGTGTGAGATGTGAGCCGGCGGAGGGGTCACTGACAGCTCCGCCCCGCCCATGAAAATTTTTCCAAATTTTATAATTCTGTAACATTTCCCCCCCAAACTTCTGTAACAACCCCGGTGTATCTTAATACATGAGCAGAGCAGCTTCTTCTTTTTTCATTTTGTCCTCCCTAATTTCCCCTAAGGAAAACAGCGGCAATCAAACGATTGCCGCTGTTTTCCGGTTTTCTGAGAATGGGAGCGCCTGCGTATCGGCGGGGCCGGTCTCGCATCGTCGGGCTGCTGGCCGTCGTGGGCCTGCCACTGACATTCCAGCATCTGAGGATGGGAGAACTCCGCCTGAAAGGAGGAGTCCTCCGGGGAGCAGGCGTAGACGCCGAAGCGGATGCGCCCGCATCCCTTGTGCAGATGGCAGATGCGCATTTGCCGGAAGGTCACGCCGTCCTCCGAACGCTCGATGCGGTAATCGTCCTCCCGCCGGCTGAGCCGGTACCACATGGATTTGACCGAGGCGGGAATCTCCGTGGTGGCCCAGTCGGAATAGCCGCCGTTGGTGACCACGCTGCCCAGGTGCTGGAACACCTCATTTTCATACTCCACCGACGCCTTCAGCCAGTTGTCGCTGTCCAGGTACAGGACGACGCCGCACTGGTCGAACCGGTGATGGCTGTCCGAAAAGTCCGTTTTCACCACGAAGCTGAAATAGGGTTCCTCCGTCTCAGTCTGGAACACCGGCGCGTTGTCGTTCCGGAAGTGGTAGTAGGTGCGCTGCCACAGGTCGGTGTGGGGCTTTGTCACAACGGTGAGGGTCTCCCCTTCCGTGCGGCAGGAGGCAGGCTCCCTCGTCCAGGTAAACGCTGTAAAGTCCATAGGATACGCTCCAACAGGCGGCTCAGGCGTGCTCCGCCTCGAACCTGCGCAGGCAGTCCACCAGCGCCTCCACCCCCGCCTTGGGCATGGCGTTGTAGATGGAGGCCCGGAGGCCGCCCACGGAGCGGTGGCCCTTCAAATTGTCCAACCCGGCGGCCTTGGTGTAGGCCACGGCTTCGGCGTCCATCTCCTTGGAGGGGGTGACGAAGGGGATGTTCATCAGGCTGCGGAAGGGCTTCTCCACCGTACCGGAGAACAGGTTGGAGCTGTCCAGGAAGTCGTAAAGGATGGCGGCCTTCTCCGCGTTTTTCCGGGCCATGACCTCCAGGCCGCCGTTTTTCAGCAGCAGCTTGAACACCTTGCCGCAAACGTAGATGTCCCAGCAGTTGGGGGTGTTGTACATGGAGCCGTTGTCCGCCTGCAAATCATACCGCAGATAGGCGGGAACATGGGAATCCAGGTCGGAGCGGATCAGATCCTCCCGGACGATGACGATGGCCATGCCGGCAGGGCCCACGTTCTTCTGGACGCCGGCGTAGATCAGGCCGTAGTCCGCCACGTTGCAGGGCCTGGACAGGAACATGGAGCTTTGGTCGGCCACCAGAATCTTCCCCTTGGTGTTGGGGAGCTGCTGGAAGGTGGTGCCGTGGATGGTCTCGTTCTCGCAGATGTAGACGTAGTCCGCATTCTCCCGGATGGGCAGGTCGGAGCAGTCCGGCAGGTAGGAGAAGTTCCGGTCGGCAGAAGAGGCCACACACTGGACGTCACCGTACTTTTTGGCCTCGGCGAAGGCCTTCTTGCTCCATGCGCCGGTGACGATGTAATCCGCAGCGCCGTTTTTCATCAGGTTCATGGGGATGCCCGCAAATTGCAGGGTGGCCCCGCCCTGGATAAACAGCACCTTGTAGTTATCCGGAATCCCCATCAGGGTGCGGAGGTCAGCCTCGGCCTCGTCCGCGATCTGCTGGAAGGCCTTGGAGCGGTGGGACATCTCCATGACGCTCATGCCGGTGCCGCGGTAGTTCAGCAGTTCATCCCGCAGCTCCTCCAGCACAGGCTCCGGCATGACAGCGGGGCCGGCGGAGAAGTTATAAATACGATCATACATTGTGATATGCCTCCTGGAGTTCAGTTTCCCGTCTAGTATACCGCAAAAATGCCTGCAACGCAAGCGGGATGGGAAGGTTTTTGTCGCCGCCGGCAGGCGGAACGCGCAGCGGTTCCAGCCGCCGCTACGCACAACGCACAGCTGACAGCTCACAGGTTCCTCCCGCAGCACTTCTTATACTTTTTCCCGCTGCCGCAGGGGCAGGGGTCGTTCCTGCCGATTTTTTTGCCCGCCCGGTGGTACACGCCCTCCGAGCCCTTCCACAGCACCGTCTCCGGGCGGGGCCTGCGGTTGGGATACCGGTCGTAGAAGGGCGTTCCCTGGAACTGCTTTGACCGCCGGTCATAGTCCTGAATCATACGGCTGCGGAGGCGCTCGATGTCCTTCGTCTCCTCCAGCTGGCGGTGGAACTCCTCCACCAGCTTGTAACAGCGGGGATAGTCCCGGGCCAGGCGGAGGAGCTGCTCCCGGTTCCCCGGCCACTCCTCCATGATGCAGAGCCTGGCGTCCAGCTCCGAAAACCGCCAGGAATCATCCTCCTCCTGGGGCTGGAGGCGGAGGCCACAGAGCCTCACCAGCGCATCGGAAAAGCTGTCGTCCTTCCGAATGACGGCGAATTGAGCGCCGTCCAGTATCTGGTCCCACTGCTTCGCTGCCTCCGGGTCGGACAGGTGGCTTCTGACCTGTTTCATCAGCTCAATGATGTAGGCCACATCCAGGTTGTCCGCCTGGATGTGGAGCATCATCATCCCGTCAAACAGGGAGAGGAAGTCCTCCTCATACACCTCCAGATAGAGGGAGGCCGCCTCCACCAGCCGGGCCAGGGCGTTTTTCAGCTGCGGGGTGACGCTGCCCTGGTGCAGCTGGGTGTCCGTCCAGCCCTCGAAGGCACTGAGCAGAAGGGACAGGTTCTCCTTCCAGTCCTTCTGGGCCAGCTCCACCACTTCCCGGAAAATGCGGTTCCCCTCCCGGTAGCGCTCCCGGTCCTGGCAGGTCATGGCGTAGTGCATCAGGAAGTCGACGTCCCGCAACCCCAGGATATAGGCCTCCTGAAAGGCGGTCAGGGCCTTCTTCATATACCCCCGCTGGTAATAGGCCATGGCCAGCTGCCCCCGATAGGACAGCTTCTCCGGGCAAAGCTGGGTCAGCCGCTGGAATGATTTGACGGCCCTCCCGGTATGGCCCAGCCGTTTCTCCGCCACGGCCTGCACCAGCAGGAAGGCTTCGCTGTCCCCATACTGCTGGAGCATCAGCTCCGCAATGCGGAGGGCGTGCTGGTAGTTCTCGTGGTTCATGCAGGCTGACGCCACCTGGAAGGCCCCCCTGGCCTGCTCCGTGTCCGGCAGGGAGATGGCGTCCTCCGACGTCTCCTCCTTCCGGTTGGGGTCGGTGAGGCGCTCATAGGCCGCCCGAATCCGCTGGAACTCCTCCGGATGCTCCTCCGGGGAGAACTGCTTCACCAGCCTGAAATAGGCCCGCTTGACCTCTTTGGCGTCGGCCCCCGGCTGGAGGCCCAGCGTCTCATAATAGCTGTTGTCCAACCCTCAGCCCTCCAGTTCGATCAGGTCCAGAATCTGTTCCTCCAGCAGGTCGGCCTCGTCCTCGTCTCCGATGAGGACGGCCCGTTTCAGCTCATAGAGGAGCCCCTCCATCTCCTTCACCAGGGGCCCTCCGTCCGCCCGGCGGGACAGCTTCTTCACAAAGGCGGTTCCCCGGCGGACGACGGAGCGGTAGTTGTCCGCAAGCTCCGCCGTCTGCCAGCCGGAGACGTCCATGGGCCCCTCCTGCGCCTCCTGCCGCCCCTCCATCAGGTTGATGGAGAGGTCCGCCGCCTTTCCGGTGCTCTGAATCGTGGCGGTGACATCCAGTAGGCCGTTCAGGTTGTAGGCAAAGCTCACCAGCAGGGACTCCTTCCCCGCCGGGCCTGCGGGGATACCGCTCAGCTCAAAGGAGCCCAGGAAGTGGTTGCGGCTGACGGTGGTGGATT
>JAJQET010000230.1 GCA_021201515.1 Clostridiales bacterium
CCGCCAGCAGCTCCACCTCTACCAGCTCCAGCAGCAACTCCTCCAGCAGCTCCAGCTCCAGCAGCAGTTCTTCCAGCAGCTCCAGCACGTCCAAGACCGGTGCGGCGGTGCTGGCCTACGCTCAGCAGTTTGTGGGCAACCCCTACAAGTGGGGCGGGACGAGCCTGACCAGCGGCTGTGACTGCTCTGGTTTTGTCAAGAGCGTGTATGCCCACTTCGGCGTCACCCTCCCCCATAGCTCCTCCGCCATGCGTAGCGTGGGCACCGCGGTCAGCGTGTCCAATATGCAGGTGGGCGACATCGTGTGCTACAGCGGCCATGTGGGCATCTACGCCGGCAACGGCAAGCTGCTCAGCGCCCTGGGCTCCAAGTACGGCATTACATACAATTCGGTCTACTACAAATCCATCTTGGCTGTCCGCCGCATCTTCTGATTCATACGGAACGCCTCAGAACCCCCGCCGGTTGGCGGGGGTTCTTTTTGCGCCAGCGGATTGCTTTTTCCCCCAAAATAAGATATACTGTGTCAGGAGAGGCGGCCCGAAACGACGCCTCAATCAGGAGGTGGCAGGATTGCAGATCATCTATGAAAAGGCGACCACAGAGGACCTGGGCGAGGTTTACGCAGTGTCGCGGAGCGCCACCGCCGCCCTGCGGGCGGTGGGCGTCGAGCAGTGGAATGAGCGCTACCCCGCCTGGGAGGACTTCCAGGCGGACATCGCCAGGAATCAGCTCTATGTGGGTCGGGCTGGAGGACGCATCGCTGTTCACTATGCGCTGGATCAGAGCTGCGATGAGGATTACCAGAACGGCTACTGGCAGGTGACAGATTCCTTCGCCGTCCTCCATCGGCTGTGCGTCCACCCGGACTTCCAGCATCAGGGCATTGGGAAGGAGACGCTGCGCCACATTGAAGAGGCGCTGAAGCCGACGCCCGTTCGGGCCATCCGGCTGGATGTGTTCAGCGGGAACCGCTCCGCCGTCCGTTTGTACTGGCGGGCGGGCTACACCCAGGTGGGAGAGGTGAACTGGCAGATGGGACAGTTCTACCTGATGGAAAAGGTGCTATAATACGAAACACCCTCCCGGCGGAAAACCGGGAGGGTGTTTTTTATGCCTGGGTGCCGGCCTCCAGCACCGCCTGAAATTTTGCGTGGAGATCGGGGGCCTTCCGTTTCAGGTTGACGATGCGGCCCTCACGGTCGATGAAGCAATGCTCGCTGGTGCCGGTGGTGCGCAGTTCGCCGGTGGCCGCGTCCCGCACCTCGTAGCTGCACAGGAAGCGGATGCCGTTATACCGGGTGATGCGGAGCAGGATGGCCACCGTGTCCCCAAAGTGGGTCATGGTCTTGTACTCCGCGCTGACCCCCACCACAGGGATGATGAAGCCCCGCCCTTCCATGGCGGCGTAGTCGATGCCCGCCTGGGCCATATAGTCGATGCGGGCCTCCTCGAACCAGCGGATATAGTTGGAGTGATGGACGACGGCCATCTGGTCGGTCTCATAACACTTTACGTTGTGAAGATAGGGTTTCAGTTCCATCGTGTTTGCCTCGCCTTTCCTTTTTACAGTGCCACCGCCTGCTCCGTTTCCCCGGTGGTGACGGCGTGAACGGTGCCCGCCGTCACATCCAGAATGTGGGCGGCAAAGGAGCTTTCCCGCTCCTCCGGCAGCAGGACGTGAAGCACCACCTCCGCGCCGTAGTCCGTATCCGTCACCACGCCCCCGGCGGCGCTGACCTCCAGGGTCAGCTTCTGGAACAGATGGTAGCCGCAGGCCAGCTCCACCTTCACCCATCGCCGCACCACGGAGATGCCTGCCGCGTCCAGCGCCAGCCTGGCCGTCCCCTGATAGGCCCGGAGCAGGTGCCCCGCCCCCAGCAGCACACCGCCGAAGTACCGGGTCACTACGCACACTGCATCCGTGACCCCCGACCGGGAGAACACCTCCAGCATGGGCTGACCGGCGGTGCCCTGAGGCTCCCCGTCGTCGCTGTACCGCATGACGCCGCTGCGGAGCAGGTAGCACCAGCAGTTGTGCCGGGCGTCGTAGTATTGCTTTTTCATGGCGTCGATGAAGGCCCTGGCCTCCGCTTCGGAGGAGACAGGGCGCACCTTGCCCAGGAAACGGGAGCGCTTCTCCACATATTCCGCGTCGCCGGGGCCGGTGGGGATATAGTATTCGGTCATGGTGTTCTCCTGATGGATAGAAGGGATGGAGTGGCTTTGGTAAGGCAATGTCAGCAGTTTAAGATGCGATTTATGTTGGGTTGAGGGGAAGAACGTACCCTTACAGTCAGATTTCAGCGACCAAAGGGCAATATAAAAGTTTGCCAGCCGCAGGGCGGCAGTCTCACCGCCTGAAAGTCACATCGTCTGTTGTCTGATAGACCACTTTCAGGTCGGGCGGCGCGAAGCCCAGTTGGATACGGGGAGATTCTTAAGAGGGGGGCCACCGGCCTCCCTCTTGAGTCGTCCTCTTTTGCTACTTTTCTCGGCGAATCGAGAAAAGTAGGCCCACGCTTCCCTGACAAGGGTAGGGAGCGCAGCGGAAATGCCGCTTGACGGCGAAGGCCGGACAAATTCTTTATTGCAAACGTTATTTAAGGAGAACCGACCCCAGAAGAGGCAAAAACCTATTTCCTTCCTCAATCCTTGCCCAGTGAAAGTACATTTTTAAGTGATTGAAGGAACCCTTCACCCCTCCGGTGAGGGGTTGCGCTCCCACCCGGCGAGGATGAGCCGTTTCAACTGGGGGATGGTCAGCAGCCCGCCCAGCACCTCCGAGCTGGAGACGCAGCTGGCCCCTTCCGCCGCCGCCAGGGAGACGCAGGCGTCAGGCCGCTCCCCGTTCAGCAGGGCGGTCAGGAAGGCGGCAACGCAGACCTCACCGGCGCCGGTGTCGGAGAGGAAGGTGTCCGCCTTGAAGCTGGGCTGAACGATCTCCCGGTTGGCCCACAGGCGGGCGTTCAGGCCGTGACCGTCACAGAACCGGGCCACCCGCCCCTGGCAGTTGGTGCGCAGATACAGGCCGGTGGTGCCGCTCTTCACCAGAACGGCGCCGCAGCCCTGCTCCAGCACCCATTGGGCCAGTGGGGCGGCGTCCCGGCGCAGCACCACATGGTTGGTGATGTCCGAAGGGGCCCCGCCGCCCAACAGGGTGTTGTAGCGTTCCCGGTCCAGCACCCAGCACAGGTCCACAAAGCGGGGGATGAAGAAGTCCACATAGGGCAGCACCCCCTTCAGGATGGTGGGCCAGTCCACCAGTCCGCCATCGGAATCCGGGTCCAGGGAGGAGAAATCCAGACTGGTGATGCAGCCGAAGGCCTTTGCCCGGCGGAACAGGGTGGCCAGCTCAATGCCGTCGTCCTGGTACATCCCCCGCATGATGGGCGGATAGCCGAAGTGGAACAGCTCCGCCTCCAGCAGGGCGTTGTCCGACACGTCGGTGTTCATAAAACCTTCGTTGGCCCCAGGGTTGTGAAGGATGAAGGGGGCGGTGCCGGGGACGGAGATGAAGATGGAGTAGGCGGTGGAACTGCTCTTATCAACGATCAGGTGGTCGGCCGCTTCGGCGTGCTGCAGGTCGCTCTGGACGATGCGGCCGAAGGCGTCGGAGCCGATCTTTCCGATGAGCCGCACATCGTTGCCCAGCAGCTTCAGGGCCAGGCCGGTGTTGCCGACGCTGCCGCCGGTATGGACGGCGGCCCGCTTCACCTGAACGATCTTTCCGGGGTCAAGCAGGTCGCTGGGGTGGGCGTAGGTTGTCAGAGGGGAAAAGGCGGGACAAATGTCCATACAGATCTGTCCCGCAGAAATCACTTTATGCACGAGCCTGTAGCCTCACTTTCAAACGGTAGCGTTCCGGAACGGGGAGCAGCGCACATCCGGTACATTTTATTATAACTGCTTTACAAGAAAAAGTCAATTTGGAATTGCCATTTTCTATGGAAAATACAGGAAAATTTAAAATTCTGGTACCTTGACAACATGAATAGGGTTTGGTATAATATCACAAAAATAATTATCGAAAGGAGCCGGAACCGCATGAACGAGGAATCGGAACGCCGGACAGGGGCGAAACATGGGCACAGAGGGCGCCCGCAGGAACACGGGGCCGGGGAGAGCCTGGGGACGAAGCTGGACCGCTGCGCCCATTTCCTCTATCATCGGCAG
>JAJQET010000213.1 GCA_021201515.1 Clostridiales bacterium
GCCTATCCCGTCTCCATCCTCATCATGGGGAACGCTGCGGCGGACATCGCCTTTTACGCCTACATCGTACCCTTCCTGATTTCCACCGTGGCAGGCTCCATCCTGGCCGGTGTGCTGGTCTTTGCCCTGCAAAAGAACGGTGCGCTGCAGGGGATGAAAACCGCGCTGGAGCGCTGACCCATGGACGCCTCTCTGCCGGCGGCCCTGCGGGAGAAGAAGCCGCTGATTCACTGCATCTCCAACATCGTCACCGCCAATGACTGCGCCAACCTCCTGTTGGCCGTGGGGGCCAGCCCCATTATGGCCCAGGCCCCGGAGGAGATGGAGGAAATTTCCTCCGCCGCCGGTGCGGTGGTGCTGAACACCGGCACCCCCAGCGGGGAGAAGTTCACCGCCTGCCTGCGGGCCGGCCGCACCGCCTGCCGGGCCGGAATCCCCGTGGTGCTGGACCCGGTGGGGGTGGGGGCCAGCCGCTGGCGGTTGACCCATGTGCAAACGCTGCTCCGGGAGGTGCATCCCTCCATCCTGCGGGTCAACTATGGTGAAGCCGCCGCCCTGCTCCGGGGCGGGCAGGCGGAGCAGGGGGTGGACAGCCTGACGCCCCCGGCCCGGGACGCCGCAGCTGCGGCGTCGGCGCTGGCCCGGGCGCTGTCCACCGTGGTGCTGCTCAGCGGCACAGAGGACGTGGTGACGGACGGCGAAGCCGTGGTCACCGTGTCAGGCGGCAGCGACCGGATGCGCAGCGTCACCGGGGCGGGCTGCATGCTGTCCGTCCTATGCGGCGGATTCAGCGCCGTGGCCGCCACGCCCCTGGAGGGGGCCCTCTGCGCCGCCCGGTTCTGGAAGCAGGCGGCGGCGCTGGCAGAGGCGGACGCCGCCGGCCGGGGCATGGGCAGCTTCCGGGTGGCGCTGTTCGACGCGGCCTCCCGGCTGTCCCAGGGGAATGGCGTTTGAGCGCCCGGGCCCGATGGGAGAGTCGGTTTGCACGCATCCGAAAAAAAACAGGTTCCTGCCCCAGCGCTTGCTGGAGCAGGAACTTTTTGACGGTATCCCCTACCGCTCCGGCCCAAACTGTGGTAGAATGGAGCCATCAGCAAACGGAGCAAAAGGAGGAACTCAGAGATGGCAAAGAAAAAGGGGGAAAGCAGGCGGGGGATGCTTGGAACCGTCACCCACTATGACGAACGCGGCAGGAAAACCGGCCGCAGCGAGCCAAACTTCACCGGCGGCTATACCCACTATGATAACAAGGGCCATAAGACCGGACGCTCTGACCCAACGTTCACCGGCGGCTACAAACACTATGACAACAAGGGCCATAAAACCGGCCGCAGCGACCCGGGCTTCTATGGAAACTATATCCATAAGGACAACCAGGGCAACCGCACCGGCCGCAGCGACCCAAATTTTCTGGGCGGGTACACCCATAAGGACAGCCAGGGCAGTCAGGGCTGCTACATCGCCACCTGTGTGTACGGGTCTTACGACTGCCCGCAGGTGTGGACCCTCCGCCGCTTTCGTGACGATACCCTGGCAAAGACAAGACCGGGCAGAGGCTTCATCCATGCCTATTATGCCATCAGCCCCAAACTCGTGGGCCGGTTTGGCAGTACACGCTGGTTTCAGCGTCTGTGGCGGGGCGTGCTGAATCCCATAGTCGCAAAATTGCAGCAAAGAGGGGTGGCGGATACCCCCTATCACGATCAGGACTGGGCATGACCCGCCCTGTTTCAATCTCAGACTGCCGGAAGGCGTGGTCTGCGTGAATCGGCCAGCCTGCCCACATAAAAACAACCGACCCAATGGGGCCGGTTGTTTTTATGTTTTTCAATTTTTGCCGCGGCAGCGCGGAACGCTCCGGCCCGCCGTCTCTCACACGCCCGGTGCGGCCAGCTCTTTTTCTGAATCGGGCTGGCTGTCCGTTTCCGGAGCGGTCTCGTCCTGTGCCGGGCAATCCTTCCCGGCCGAGTTCGCACCGCTGCGGCTCCCGCCGTCCGGCTTCTCCCCCACAGGATGGAATGTGGGAACAATTTTCTCCACCATCTCCACAATGTCCGGGCTGTTCTCGTAGCTGGCATTCGCCAGCTCCTCCAGCTGCTTCAGAAATTCTTCCACGTCAAACGGAATCGGCTTTCCGATATAGATCAGCTTATTGTCCGTCTTTTTGATGCCTTCCTCCGCCATCAGCTTTTCTTCATACAGCTTTTCGCCGGGGCGAAGGCCGGTATAGACGATTTTGATATCCTCATCCGGCTTGTACCCGGACAGTTGAATCATGTTTCTTGCCAGCGTGTCGATTTTGACCGGCTCCCCCATGTCTAGGACGAAGATTTCACCGCCCCACGCATAGGTGCCCGCCTGCAATACCAGGCTGACCGCCTCCGGGATGGTCATAAAATAGCGGATGATGTCGGGATGGGTCACCGTAACGGGGCCGCCCTCCTCAATCTGCTTCTTGAAGCGATGCAGCACGGAGCCGTTGCTGCCCAGCACATTTCCAAAGCGAACGGCCACAAACTGCGTCCCAGTCCGCCCCGTATTGTCCACGCTCTCGACCTTCAGCTCCGTCTGCGACGGCTTCGTCCATCCCGCCGCGATATGGTCCACCGGGTCCGGAACACGCTGCCCATCGATCACCTTGTCCTCATGGGCCTGGACAAAGGCCAGCAAATCCAGCCTGCCGCTCTTGCTGATGGCATCCATGCTCTGAATCACCATCTCGCAGAGGCGCTTAGAGGCCCCCCATGATGTTGGTGGGGTTGACCGCCTTGTCCGTACTGATCAGCACGAAGCGCTGGGTCCCGTGGGTCAGGGCCGCATAGGCCGTCTTATAGGTGCCGATGACGTTGTTCTTAATCGCCTCGTTGGGGCTGTACTCCATCAGCGGCACGTGTTTATGGGCGGCCGCATGGAATACGATGTCCGGGTGATACAAATCGAATACCTGATTGATTCTCCGGCTGTCCCGCACGGAGCCAATCAGCACATTCAGATTCAGGTTTGGATACTTTTCCCGCAGCTCCAGCTCAACGGTATAGGTGGTATTTTCATAAATGTCGAAGATAATCAGCCGTTCCGGCTCATGGGCCGCAATCTGCCTGCACAGCTCGCTGCCGATGGAGCCGCCGCCACCTGTCACCAGAATCGTCTTTCCCTTGATGTACTGGAAAATTTCCTGCATATCCACCTTAATCGGCTCTCTGCCCAGCAAATCTTCCACGGCCACGGTTTTCAGTTTGCTGACGGACACTTCCTCATTGGCCAGCTGGTAGATCCCCGGCAGGCTCATCAGTTTGCAGCCTGTCTCCTTGCAGATATTCAGAACGTCTTTCTTTTCTTCCGCCGATGCCGTCGGAATGCAGTAATATATCTCGCTGACCCCGAATTTCTCTACGAATCTCGGAATGTCCTCCCTGCTTCCGACCACAGGAATCCCCTCAACAAAGCGGTTCCACTTGTTGGGGTTGTCGTCAATGAAGCAGCACGGCACCATGTTTGTCTTGTCCGACTGCTGCAACTCACGGACCACCGTTCTGCCTGCGGCGCCGGCGCCGATGATCATGACCTTTCGCCCGGGCGTTTCCTCCGCCGTGTGATCTTTTCCCACAATCACCTGAATGTAGAACCGATAGCTGAACCGAATCCCCACAACGAGGATCAGCTGCATCACCGCCCCAACGATGTAATAAGAAAAGGGCATCCTCCCGCACACCAGCGTGATTGCGACCGTGTGCACAACCGATGCGATGATAGAGGACAGCGCATAGCGGAGCAGTTCATTGAATCCGGCGAACCTCCAGATGCCCCTGTACATCCGCGTAAACCAAAAGAACAGGATGGACACAATGATATAGAACGGGATAAACGTCTTGTAGGCATCCAGAAATTCCGTTTGAATACTTGTGAAGTGAAAATCAAATCTCAGCCAAAGTCCAAAGAAATAGGAAATGGCGATTGCTACAGCATCATAGGCCATAAGCCCAACGGCGATGATTTTCCAATGCTGTATTTTTAGTTTATGAACGTTTTTTCTCTGTTCTTTTCTTTCTCATCCATTATGATACCCCCCCCCCCGGGTTTTTGGGGGGGGTTGAAACAAAAAAAAAAAATAAATTTAAAATAAAACATGTTTAAATTTGCGGGAGGGAATTTGGGGGAAATTTTGGTCGGTAAAAT
>JAJQET010000022.1 GCA_021201515.1 Clostridiales bacterium
TACGGTCAAAAAACTCCTTGATGACGTCTCCTACGAGGATCGGGACGGGAAAAACATCCTCAGAATCAGGAAGAACTATGGAGGGAGGCCGAACCATGAAGAAAAGAGGGCTGCTCCTGATGCTGCTGGCGCTGCTGATCTGTCTGTCCTCGTGCGCCGGTTCCGGCTCCGACAGCGGGGAAAACCCGGATGCGTCGGCCTCACTGTCAGCGGAGGATTCATCGGGCGAGGACGGTTCGGAACTGCCCGCAGGGCCTGACTGCGACCTGAACTCTCCCGCCGCCATTATTGCGGTGGAAGTGGGCACAACCACAGAGGAGGCGGCCCGGGAAACGTACCCGAACGCGACCTACATCTATGTGAACAGCGCGTCCGACGGCCTGCTGGCGGTGACGTCCGGCAAGGCCAGCGCCTACGCAATCAATAAAAGCGTCTATGAAAGCGTCATCAGTGCGGAAACGGAGGGCATCACGCTCCATTCAGACGGCGTCGTGGGAGAGTCGGGGGAGGTTGCCATCGGCATCAGCCCGGTCACTGAGCTGGACAATGCCCAGGCGCTGGTCAACGAGTTTCTTGCGGAACTGAAGGAAAACGGCACGCTGGCGGAGATGGACAACCGCTGGACGGTGGAGCATGACTATACCATGCCGGACATCGCGGAGGCGGAAAACCCGGAGTTCACAATCGTTGTCGGCACGACCGGCCTGGCGGAGCCCTATTCCTTTTATGAAGGAGAGACCCTGACAGGCTTTGATGTGGAGCTGATGCGGCGCTTCGCCCTCTGGGCGAATGCGGAGCTGGTGGTTGACGTCTATGACTGGGGCGGCATCATGTCCGCCTGCGCCTCCGGCAAGGTGGACTATGTCATGTCCAATCTCTTTGTCACGGAGGAGCGGAAAGAGGCAATCGACTTTTCTGATTCCTACAGAACGGTGGAGACTGTCATGGCCGTGGCGGACACCTCCGCCGCCGTCAGCGAGACGGGGTTCCTTGACGGCCTTGCCTCCAGCTTTGAAAAGACGTTTCTCCGTGAGAACCGGTGGAAGCTGATTGTAAACGGGCTGCTGGTGACGCTGGAAATCGCGTTTCTGGCCGGGCTGTTTGGCACGATCCTTGGGTTCGGGCTGTGCCTTCTGCTCAGGAGCAGGCACAGGGTCGTCTCCGTCCTGGCGGGCGCTTTTTGCAGGCTGATGCGGGGGATTCCCAGCCTGGTCGTCCTGATGATCATTTACTTTGTCATATTCGGCTCCTCCTCCCTGGGCGCGGTGGCCATCGCGGTGCTCTCGTTCTCCCTGATTTTTGCGGTGTCCGTATCACGGCTTTTGAATACAGGCATCGACGCTGTAGACAAGGGGCAATGGGAGGCGGCGTCCGCCCTGGGCTTCCGGAATGCCGGCACGTTTTTGCATATTATTTTCCCCCAGGCGATTCGCCAGGTGCTGCCGCTTTATAAAGAGGAATTTGTGGGGATGCTCCAGATGACCTCCATCGTCGGTTACATCTCCATCCAGGATTTGACAAAAGCCGGCGACATTATACGAAGCCGCACCTATGAGGCGTTCTTTCCGCTGATTGCGACGGCGGTGATTTATTTCCTGATTTCCGCCGTGATCACCTTCGCGGTCGGCAGGATAGAGATTCACATCGACCCCCATCACGGGCCGAGACGGCTTCCCAAAGGCGTGGAGGAACCTGCGGGGCTGACACAGCCGTCCGCAGGACAGACGGCGCAGCAGCCCTGCCCATCCGATGCGGACGCCTCAGGCCGTGCCCCGGAAGAGCTGATTCACATTGCGCATCTGAAAAAGGAATATCCGAATGTGACGCCGCTTCGGGACGTCAACGCATCGATCAGGCGGGGCGAGGTCATTACCATCATCGGGCCTTCCGGAACCGGAAAATCCACGCTCCTGCGCTGCCTGAATCGGCTGGAGACGCCGACGGAGGGTGAGATTACGGTTTTTGGCGAAAACGTCTGCGACAAACACGCCGACCTGACAGGTGTGCGCCGCCGCATGGGGATGGTGTTCCAGTCCTTCAATCTGTTTGGCCATCTGACCATCGTGGAGAATATCATGCTGGCGCCCACGCTGCTCAAAAAACAGCCGAAGCAGGAAGCCTATGAAAACGCGATTCGCCTGCTGAAATCGGTGGGTCTGGCAGAAAAGGCGCTGAATTACCCCGATGAACTGTCCGGCGGACAGAAACAGCGTGTCGCCATTGCCCGCACGCTGGCGATGGACCCGCAGATCATTCTGTTTGACGAGCCGACCAGCGCCCTGGACCCGACGATGGTGGGCGAGGTGCAGACTGTCATCAAGCAGCTGGCAGGCGAGGGAATGACCATGCTGATCGTCACCCACGAGATGAAATTTGCCCATGACGTGTCCACCCGCATTTTCTATATGGACCAGGGGGAGATTTATGAGGACGGCACGCCGGATGAGGTATTTTCCCATCCGAAGCGGGACCGCACACGGGCCTTTGTCAAGCGGCTCAAGGTTCTGTCCTACACGATCTCCGGCCCGGATTATGACTTTGTGGGCATGACGGAAGGACTGCGGCAGTTCGGCGCGAAACATCTGCTGTCCGAGCGCCGGCAGGATACCATGTGCCGGGCCTTTGAGGAACTCTGCGCGATGAATATTATCCCGAATCAGTCGGGCGCGTATGAGCTGCATATTTCCGCGGAATATGCAGCGGAAACTGACACATTGGAAATGCGGTTTGAGTGGGAAGGGGCGCGGTATGACCCGATGGAACAGGGCGACGCGCTGTCCATCACCCTTGTCAGGGCCTACCTGAAGGATGTGGACTATACCTATGAAAACGGGGTAAACAGCCTGCGGGTGTCCATGTGAAAACGGCCTGTAAGCGTTCCTCATAAAAGCGGGACATGGGATTCAAACGAAACCATATCGGGAAGGAAGGCGGCAATCCATGCTGAAAATAAAAAATAACCGGAGTGAAATCGAGCGTGCCCTGGATTACATGGAGGAGGAATTTCAGAACTTAAAAATGAACCGGCGGGAGTATGCCACGGTCATGCTGACCGCCGAGGAATTTCTGGTCTGCCTGATGGACCATGCGCCCCAGGACGCGGAGCTGGAGCTGACCTTCCGGCGGATGTTCGGCACGGTGACGCTGTCCATCACAGCGCCGGGAGAGGAATTTGACCTGACAGAGTACCAGACGCTTCCGGGGGGCATGGATTCCGACGAGCTGGATGAGGGCATGGAAAACGCGATTCGCAACCTGATTTTGCGTGCCCGCTCCGATTCGTTCCGGTATAAGAATCAGGCCCACAGGAATTACATCCAGATCGTTGTCAAACGCTCGGAACGGATGCAGCTTTATCTGACCCTTGGGGCGCTGCTGCTCTCCATCCTGCTGGGCATGGTATTGAAAACGGTGCTGCCGGAGCAGGCGCAGGATACGCTGAACACCTGTCTGCTTAGCCCTGTGAAAACGATGTTCCTGAATGCGCTGAAAATGATCATCGGGCCGGTGGTGTTTTTCTCCATCGTGTCCTGCCTGTCCCAGTTTGAGAGCCTGTATGACCTGGGAAAGGTGGGCGCAAAGGTGATGGGAATGTACCTGTTCACCACGGTGCTTGCCATTCTGGTGGGCTTTGGTGTTTTCGCCGTGTTCAGTCCGGGCAGCCCGCTGCTGGCCGACCTGGTGACGGACACCGCAGATGCGACGATTGCCACCGCCTCCGCCACAGAGGTGTCCATTTTGGATACCATCATCAATATCGTCCCGTCTAATTTTGTGCAGCCGTTTCTGGACGCGGATATGCTGCAAATCATCTTTATGGCTGTGCTGTGCGGCATTGCGGTGGGCCTGATTGGCGATTACTCAAAGACGCTGAAGCACTTTTTTGAAGCCTGCAATGAACTTTTCCTGAAAATCACCACGATGATTGTCAAGGTGATTCCTCTGGCGGTGCTGTGCTCCATGACGTCCCTGGTGATGACCACCGGAAACGACACGCTGCTTGCGATTGCCGGATTCTTTGGCACGTTTGTGGTGGCCCTGGCGGCGATGGTGTGCATCTATGCGCTGCTCGTCCTTGTGATCGGAGGGCTGAACCCGCTGCCCTTTCTTAAAAAACCCGCGCCTGTGATGCTCACAAATTTCAGCCTAGGTTCCTCAAATGCGGCGA
>JAJQET010000167.1 GCA_021201515.1 Clostridiales bacterium
ACGCTCTACTAGTCACTAACCACTAGCCACTAAAACGCCGGTGTCCGCTGCGGGTTTTGTCCATTCTCCCCGCATATGGCGGCGCATGAGCCGCCCACCGGCACCAATTCAGGAACAGGCGGTGACCCCATGCCCCAGGCCAAACGCAACCGCCCCGACCATGACGGCACCCACCGCCTGGCCTTCGAGCGGAACAAGAAGAAAATCTATGCCACCCAGACCACTTGTGGCATCTGCGGCAGGCCGGTGGACTTCAAGTTGAAATATCCCCACCCCCTGTCGCCCTGCATTGATCACATCATCCCCATCGCAAAAGGAGGCCACCCCAGCGACCTGGACAACCTCCAGCTGGCGCATTGGACGTGCAACCGGCAGAAGTCGGACAAGCTCCATGTAAAAACGCAGGCCGCAGAGGCGGAGGTGCTGTCTAACCGGGTTTTGCCGCAGTCCTGTGACTGGGCAAACTACCGCTCTGACCAACCTTCGGCAAAGTGACGGAGACAGGGGGCATACCCCCCTCCCCCGTCCGCTTCCTGACTTCACGCCGTCCACTGGGAATATTTTCTCGTGAAAATTTTGCGAGGGGGAAGCACCCAAACCGTCAATAGGACGAATCCATGAAACGAGGCGAACTGTCCCATGGCAGACTACCGAGGCGCGGACTACCTTCGCAGCAAGCTGTCCAACAAACGGAGCCGGGTAAAGCTGCGCTATAAATATTACGAGATGAAGAACGCCACCAGAGATTTTAACCTGGTGACCCCGCAGGAGTTCCGCTCCCTGAATGAGACCCTGGGCTGGTGCGGCAAGTCAGTGGACGCCCTGGCCGACCGGCTGGTGTTCCGGGAGTTCCGGGAGGACAACTTCGACCTGAACACGATTTACCGGATGAACAACGCCGACGTGCTGTTTGACAGCGCCATCCTGTCGGCGCTGATCTCCTCCTGCTGCTTCCTGTACATCGCCGCCGGAGAGGACGGCTTCCCCATGCTCCAGGTCATTGACGGGGGCAGCGCCACCGGCATCATTGACCCCATCACCGGCCTGCTGACCGAGGGTTACGCCGTCCTGGACGAGGACGAGAATCGCCGCCCCACCCTGGAGGCCTGGTTTACCGCCGGGCAGACGGAGTATTTCCCCAGAGGGGAGGCGTCCTACACCATCCAAAACGCCGCCCCCGCCCCGCTGCTGGTGCCGGTGGTCTACCGACCGGATGCGGTGCGACCCTTCGGCCACAGCCGCATTTCCCGCGCCTGTATGGACATCGTGCAGGGGGCGCTGCGGACGCTGAAACGGTCGGAGATCAGTGCAGAGGTCTACTCCTTCCCCCAGAAGTACGCCCTGGGCACCTCCCCGGAGGCGGAGCCTATGGAGAAGTGGCGGGCCACCATCTCCTCCTTCCTCCAGTTCACCAAGGACGAGGACGGAGACAGCCCCACCCTGGGCCAGTTCACCCAGCAGTCCATGAGCCCCTACACGGAGCAGCTGCGGATGTTCGCCTCCCTGTTCGCCGGGGAGACCGGGCTGACCCTGGACGACCTGGGCTTCGTCACCGACAACCCCAGCTCCGTCGAGGCCATCAAGGCCAGCCATGAGAACCTGTGTCTGGCAGCGCGGAAGGCACAGCGCACCTTTGGAAGCAACTTCCTGAACGCCGGATACCTGGCCGCCTGCGTCCGGGATAACTTCCCCTATCAGCGGCGGCAGCTCTATCTGACTACGGCGGCGTGGGAGCCGGTATTCGAGCCGGACGCCGTCATACTCTCCGGCATCGGGGACGGCGTGGGCAAGCTGAACCAGGCGGTGCCGGGCTACATCGGGGCAAACAACCTGCGAGACCTGACCGGCATGGCCTCCGATGCCTGATGGAACGCTTATGGCAGAAGATATTGCCCCCGCCCTGCTGGAGGAGCTGCAAGCGACCTTCCTGGAGAATCTGGAAAACGACAAAACCGCCGCCACACTGCTGGAGAAGATTCAGAACGGCACCGCCAACTATGAGATCGCCGGAAACTACGCGGAGCAGGTGGGCGCCGCCCTGGCGGACGCCTTTTCCGCTATCCTGACCGCCGACGCGCTGCCGGATGGGAAAATGTACTGGAACATCGCTGATCGGGTGGTGCGGCCCTTGCTGGAGCAGGATTATGAACTGGTCTCCGACGCCGCCGTTCAGATGCAAACAGCGCTGAATCAGGCGGCGGGCATCGGCATCAAGGCACAGAAGGCAGCACTGAACACCGACAGGGTGGACGGCCTGCTGAATAAAATCAGCGCCGCCGACAGCTATGACGACGTGGCCTGGGCGCTGGGGGAACCGGTCAGGACCTTCTCCCGCTCCGTGGTGGATGATACGCTGAAAACTAACGCTGAATTTCAGTCCCGCTCTGGCCTCCAGCCTAAAATCGTCCGCAAGGCGGAGTTCAAATGCTGCGAGTGGTGCAGCGCACTGGCGGGAACCTACGAATACCCGAACGTGCCGGATGATATTTACCGCAGGCATGAGAACTGCCGGTGTACTGTGGAGTATGATCCTGGCGACGGGCGGCGGCAGAATGTCTGGACGAAACAGTGGACAAATACGCAAAGCACTGGTAAAATTACGTCAGGAAAGACGAAATACGCGCCATCTCCGCAACGACAGGTCAAGGGCATCCAGGTGAGCCATAAGAAATATGCCCAGCTGACCGGAATCGTAAATACCAGGTATCCGAATCTATTGCGCGGAGATGAGCGGATTATTTACGATTCAAATTATGCTTATAAAATAGTTGCCGATGGTTATGGCGGATTCACTATCAAAAAGAGAATTAAGCTCAAATAGGAGGCTGCAAGTGACAACACATGAAAAATATGTAAAACTAATCACAGAACGATACTCCTCTCTGCGCAACGAAAGTTATGAAATGATGGGGAACTACGATTTTGCGCTGCTCGGCCCAGAGCAGTACAAGACCGAAGCATCTATGCTTGTCTACGTTGAGCAGAATCCAAACGCTACACTGGAAGAAGTTGTGAGCTATTTTGACAAAATCACGCCCGACGGCCTTGCTCCTGGTGATGATGGAGCTGACCTGTGTGTAGATGATTGAAGGAAAAAGCACGACGCACCCCGCCGTGCTTTTCTCATGCCCAAACCCAGAAAGGAGGCCGCCTAAATGGGCCTGACACGATGTAACACCTGAAAGGGGGAACGGACATGGCCGAGGTGAAAAAAGGCCGCCAGACCCCCACACAGGCCGTCACGCTGCCCTATGAGGTCACCCACGGGGCGGAGGCGGTGGTGCTGTACAACGAAACGGGCCGCACCGCCCAGCAGTGGCAGGAGCTGCTGCTCTACGACATTCTGGCGGAGAATGACGACGGGCTGTGGGTCCACACCAAGTTCGGTTATTCCGTCCCCCGCCGGAACGGCAAGAATGAAATCGCCGCCATGCGGGAGCTGTGGGGCCTCAGGCAGGGGGAGAACATCCTCCACACCGCCCACCGCACCACCACCAGTCACGCCGCCTGGGAGCGGCTGTGCAACCTGCTGACCAAGGCCCAGAACTATCTGGCGCAGGTCACCTCCGCCGTGGCCTCCTTTGAGGTCAGCGCGGTAGACCTGGCCCTGGTGTCAGCGGAATATGACTACATCAACCTGGGGGACTATGTGCTGATTCAGTCCGACCCCCACGGCATCAACCAGTATGTCGAACTGACGGCCATGAAGATTGACCTTCTGGACCCTGCCAACGACACGTTGACCTTCGGGGCGGACACGGCCAGCTTGACGGATTCCCAGCGCAGCTCAGACCGCAGCGTGCAGGCGGCGCTGGAAACCGTGTCCACCAGGATCACCAATCTGGTGGCGACGGTCATCACCACCGAATACCTCTCCGCCAACTACGCCACCATCACGGAGCTGGACTCGGTCACGGCGCGGATTGACAGCATCACCTCCACTACCATCACCACCGAGTATCTGGAGGCAAACTATGCCACCATCAACAGCCTGACCGCCGCCACGGCCAACATCACCGACCTGACCGCCGAAGTCGCCAACATCAACAGCGTCCTGGCCGGCAACGTGGGTGCAGGCACCGTGGAGACGGTGCATCTGACGGCGGACAACGTGGTAATCGATGACGCCGTGATTACGGACGCTATGATTGTCAACCTGACGG
>JAJQET010000275.1 GCA_021201515.1 Clostridiales bacterium
TCCTCGGATAGCCGTCCTTTTTTGAGGTTTTTGCATGAAAATTGCCATCATCGGCTACAGCGGCTCCGGGAAGTCCACCCTGGCCGCAGCGCTGGGGAAGCGGTATGGCCTCCCGGTGCTGCACCTGGATACGATTCACTTTGCCCCCGGCTGGGTGGAGCGGCCCGGGGAGGAGATGCTGGCGGACTACCGGGCCTTCTGCGCCGCCCATCCGGAGGGGTGGGTGATAGACGGAAACTATTCCGGCTGCGACTACGCGAGGCGCATGGAGGAGGCGGATTTGATCGCTTCCTTCCAGTATAACCGGTTCTTCTGTCTGTACCGGGTGTATAAGCGGTACTTCACCTACCGGGGCCGGAGCCGGGACAGCGCCGCCCCCGGCTGCCCGGAGAAGGTGGATTGGGCGTTTTTCAGGTGGGTGCTTCACGATGGGCGCACCCGGCAGAAGAAACGCCGCTACCGCTGGGTGCGGGACACCTACCCGGACAAGACGGTGGTGCTGAAAAACCGCCGGGCGCTCTCCCGCTTCCTCCGCACCCTGGATCGGGAAGGGCCTCCCGCCAACATAGACACGCTGACATGACAGATTGCAGACTGAAAGAATGAACGAACCGCGCAGGCCGGAAGGGGCATCCCTTCCGGCCTGCGTTTTTATGCGTTTTTTGGGGGCAGTCTGTGCTCCAATTCCTCCAGCCCGCGGCACACCAGCAGGGCAATCAGGCTCCCCACCAACCCACCGCACAGAACATCAGTGGGATAATGCACCCCCACATAGAGCCGGGACAGGGCCATCAGCACGGCCAGCGTCATCAGCAGGCGCTTCAGCCACCGGATGTCCAGCGTCTGCCACCAGGTCACCCCAACGGCAAAGGCAGAGCAGCTGTGCCCCGACGGGAAGGAGAAGTCTGTGGGCGCTTCCACCAGCGTCCACAGCCCCTCGATTTGGGTGAAGGGTCTGGGGCGGCAGACCAGATTTTTCAGCAGCTGGTCGTTGATGAGCTGGCACATCAGCAGAGCAATCAGCCCGGCGACGCCCGCCCGCCGGGTGCGCCGGAAGCACAGCATCACCAGGGAGCAGGCGATCCAAAGCCCAGCGTAATTCCCCAGCCGGGTCAGCGTCACCAGCACGGCGGACAGCGGCCCGCAGCGCAGGCCCTGTATCAGCAGCAAAAGCTGCCCTTCCAACTGCTCAAACCAAAGGGGCACGACGTCACGTTCCTTTCTGCAATAAACTAAATGCTCCAGAGAGCCAGACGCAATGGGAAGCCCGCCGACCCTTTATGCCTCCACGAAGTCGGCCAGCCGGGCGTAGTCCTCCTCCAGCTGGCAAACAACGCCGCCGTTCTCAATGATGTCCGATGTAATGGCGGCGGTGGCGAACAGGTATTCCGACAGGGTGGACTTCAGGTTCAGCCGGTCGCCCTCCACGGTGTCGTAATACACCTCGCCCTTGCAGCCCCGGACGCTGATCAGAAATTTCTTATAATCAATGTTCGTTTTCAGTTTCATAACGGTATACCTCCTATCGTTATGACCACAGTATACCATAAAATGGCGGTTCTGCCAGCCTTTCCGTTTTGATTTGGAGAGAATCGGCGGAATCACGGCAAAACCCGGAAAAAACGGTGGCAAACCAGTGGACAATGTGATACAATAAAAACAACAACGCTATATGCTTCCGCACATCCGGCGGCAGACGCCGCCAGGGAGGTTCCCATGGTGCAAATCGTTTCCATTCCCAATTACAGATGGCAGCCGTTCCCGTCCCGGCTGCGCCGCCTGCCCGGCGCGCTGGAGGAGGCGGAGCTGATGGTCTTTGAACCGGCCATCGGCCCCTTTGACTGGGGCGAGCGCCGGTGGCGGAACCCGAAGGAGGGCTGTCGGCTGAATAAACAGGTCACGCTGTTCACCCTGCCCTGTTCCGTCTCCGTGACGGAGGACTATGAGACCCGTGCGCCGGGGGAGTGCAAGCGCATCGGCACCTTCATCCGCTCCGCCCTGGCCCAGTACGGCTGGGAGGCCCCGCTGCTGTGGTGCGGCAGCCCCACCTGCGCCGGATTCTTTGAGGACATCCCCCACAGTGGGCTGATCTATGACTGCGACCGCAGCTGGGACGGCCTGGCCCCCGGCGAGTGGGAGGCGGTGCTGTGCGACGGGGCGGACGTGGTCTTTGCCGCATCCCCCTTCCTGGAGGAGCAGCTTTCCCCACTCTGCCACAACCTGGCCCTGGTGCCCAACGGCTTTGATGACGCCCTTTTTGCTCCCAGCATCGGCGAAGGCCTGCGCACCCCCCACGACCTGGCGGACATTCCCCATCCCATCTTCGGGATGCTGGGCAGCTGTGAGGAGGGGACGAATCTGGCGCCGCTGATCTACGCCGCCAAAGCCCAGCCGGACTGGAGCTTTGTGCTGGCGGGGGGCGTCTCCCGGCACAACCCCGGCTTCAACGCCCTGGCGCAGCTGCCCAACGTGTATGTGCTGGGGGAGAAGTCTTACGTCTCCCTGCCCCACTACCTGGGCCATTTTGACGTCTGCCTCTCCCTGCCCGTTTCCGACGCAGAGGAAAGCGTTTTGCCGGAGACCTTTTACGCCTGTTTGCAGACCGGCAAGCCCATCGTCACCCTGACGGAGGGGCCGGAGCTGGATCAGTATGGGGACGTGGTCTATCCCGCCCATTTTGACATCGAGTTTTTGGACGCCTGCCGCCGGGCGCTGGCGGAGACGGGGGAGACGCTGCCCCGCATCCGCAAAGCCTACGCCGGGGAGGCGTCCTGGTCGGAGCGCCTGGCCCAGTGCCGCCGCATTTTACACGGCACCGCGCTGCTGTAACAAAAGTTCTGGACGGATTCACAAAGATAAAATCTTTTTCTGCACCTCCATTGTGGAAGGCGACAAAGTTCCCAATTCACCCCTGTTTTCACTTGAAAACAGGTTTTGAATCCGCTAAAATGTACTTATCAGAGAAGGAGGGTGTGTCGGTTCAGTTCGTTCATCCTGCTTTTTCTTTTGTTTGGGGGCCGGACGAGGCCCCGCAATCCGTGCAGCAGGCAGACTTCGCATCTTCTGCTTGCTGTTTCTTTTACTGGAGGTAAAGCCGTATGTCTTTGAAAGTGGCAGTTGTTATGGGTTCTGACAGCGATCTCAGCGTCATGCTGGAGGCGGTCAACAAACTGAAGGAATTTGGTATCCCCTATGAGGTGCGGGTCATCTCCGCCCACCGTACCCCCTCCGATGCGGAGGCCTTCGCCTCCCACGCCAGGGAAAACGGCTTTGGCGTCATCATTGCCGGGGCGGGCAAGGCCGCCCATCTGGGGGGCGTGTTGGCCGCTTACACCACGCTGCCCGTCATCGGCGTACCCATCAAGACCAGCATGATGGGTGGGCTGGACAGCTTGCTCTCCATCGTGCAGATGCCCACCGGTATCCCTGTGGCCACCGTTGGGGTCAACGGGGCCGCCAACGCCGGCATTTTGGCCGCGCAGATGCTGGCCGTCCAGGATGAGGAGCTGGCCGCAAAGCTCGCCGCCTTTAAGGCCGAGATGGCGGAGGGCGTCCGGGCCAAGGACGCGAAGGTTCAGGCAGAGCTTTCATGAGCGCCTTTCAAGTCTGACTGTCAGGAGTGTGACTATGGAAACACCATCCCTGCTTCTTGACCCCGCTGAGGGGCTGCATGAGGAATGTGGCGTCTTTGGCATTGTCAAGGCTCCTTCCAACCTCGTGGGCACAGCGCGGGACAGCCGTGAACCGGTCTACGACACCTACAACGCCCTTTACACCCTCCAACACCGGGGGCAGGATTCCTGCGGCATTGCCGCCTGCATCAACGGCTCCATCCGGCTCCACAAGGATCAGGGGCTGGTGCCAGAGGTCTTTTCCCGGAAGGAGACGGACAGATTGCTGGGGGCCACCGCCGCCATCGGCCACGTCCGCCACGCCAACAACACCGCGGATGTGAACCCCCTGAACGCCCAGCCCATTGTGGTGCATCGGACCAGCGGTTCCCTGGCCCTGTGCTACAACGGCAAGCTGGTCAATAATATGCAGCTGAAAATCGAGATGGAAAACCGGGGGGCCATCTTCCAGACCACCAACGACGCCGAGATCATCACCTACCTCATCGTCCGGGAGCATCTGCGCACCAACACCCTGGAGGAC
>JAJQET010000233.1 GCA_021201515.1 Clostridiales bacterium
ACGGCGACTTCCCCACCGTGGCCTCTCCCAACCCGGAGAACCCGGAGGGCTTCTACCTGGCCGTTGACCTGGCTAAGGAGCATGGCTGCGACCTGATCGTCGGCTCTGACCCCGACGCCGACCGTGTGGGCGTCATGGTCAAGACCTCCTCTGGGGACTACACCGTCCTCACCGGCAACCAGACCGGCATCCTGCTGGAGGACTACGCCATTCAGGCCCGGAAGCGCGCCGGCACCCTGCCCGCCAACGCCTACGCCAACACCACCATCGTCTCCTCCGCCATGGCCACCAAGGTGGCAGAGGCCAACGGCGTGAAGTGCGCCCGCACCTTCACTGGCTTCAAGTTCCTGGGCGAGAAGAAGGACCAGCTGGAGCAGTCCGGCGAAGGCCAGGTCATCTTCTCCTTTGAGGAGTCCTGCGGCTATATGTTTGGCGACTACGTCCGGGACAAGGACGCCGTCACCGCCATCGTCATCGTGGTGGAAATGGCCGCCTATTACGCCACCCAGGGCAAGACCCTGTATGACGCCCTGATGGACTGCTACGCCAAGTATGGCTTCTACAGCGAGAAGACCATGAACCTGGTAATGCCCGGTCTGGACGGCATGGCAAAGATGGCCGAGATCATGGCCAAGCTCCACGCCCAGCCCCTGACCGAAGTGGCCGGCACCAAGGTGCTGGTGGCCAAGGATTATCAGTCCGGCACCTCCACCTGCCTGACCTGCGGCAAGGTGGAGCAGATGGAGCTGTCCGGCGCCAACGTGGTGGCCTACGACCTGGAGGACGGCACCACCTTCATCATCCGTCCCTCCGGCACCGAGCCCAAGATCAAGGTGTACATCCTGGCCAACGCCTCCACCAAGGAGGAGTGCGACGCCAAGGTGGCCAAGTACGCGGCCTACGCCCCCGCCATCAAGGAGCTGTAAGTTTCCACTGTATCGCCCCGTCCCGGCTCCCGTTTCGGGGGTCGGGACGTTTTTCACCGGGGGTTCGCCCCTCTGCCGACACAGACAGAACAGGAGGTACTATGAATCGAAAGGCAATCCCCGCGCTGCTCCTCTGCGGCCTGCTGCCCCTGACCTCCTGCGGTTATGTGGCCTCCCGGAGCTACTCCTCCGTGGTGCCCTATGTGGAGCAGACGGCGGACACGGAGGACGTCTCCATCCTTCGGGCCACCACCTATGCCGAGCTGCTGAACTGCATCCAGTACTTCGTCACCATGGGGGAGACGGAGGGGACGGTGCGGCTCTACCAGTACACCGGCGACGTGGGGGAGGATTTGGAGACCGCCTGTCAGGAGGTGGTGCAGGACGACCCGCTGGGCACCTATGCCCTGTCCGGCATCAGCTACACCTACCAGCACATCGTCACCTACTACGAGTGTACCGTGACCTACACCTACCGCCGCACCTTTGACCAGATCGCCTCCATCCGCACCGTCAACGGCACCACGGAGATTCGCGCCGCCATTGCCAGCGCCCTGCAAAGCTGGGAGGAGGAGCTGGTGCTGGAAATGAGCAGCTACTACGCCGACCAGGACGGAATCCTGTCCCTGGTGCAAGAGGCCTACTATCAGAATCCCTCCTACGCGGTAGAGTACCCCAGCGTGCTGGTGACGGTGTATCACTCCACCGGCACAAAGCGCATTGTGGAGATCACCTTCCAATGGACCAACACCCAGGCGGAGCTGCAGCGCATGACGGAGGAGGTGCGCTCCACCGCTGCTGCCATGACCAGCGGCTCCGTCAGTCAGGATGAGACCGGCGTATGGCTGCTGTACTCCCGGCTGGCGACCATCGCCCAGTTTGATACGGAGAGCAGCGACAGCGTTTATGACGCCCTGAACGGGGACGTGGTTTCCAGCCACGCCCTGGCCCTGGCCTTCGAGGTGCTGTGCGACCTGGCGGGCATCTCCTGCGAGACGGTGTACGGCACCAGGGACGATGTGCCCCACTGGTGGAACATCGTCACCACGGAGGGCGGCAGCTTCTATGTGGACATCACTGAGGGGGCGGACGAGGAAACCTTCCGCCACTACGATGAGGATCTGTCCCAGCGCTACAGTTGGGATACCCAGTCCTACCCCGCCTGCACCGCCCCGGAGGACGAGGAGGCGGATGCGGATACGGATACGGAGCAGGAGGGTGAGACCTCCGCGGCCTCCTCTGGTGCGGAACCTGAGGAGACAGAGACGGTTCCCTTCCCGTTTCTCCCTTAGGCAGGGCGTTGCAACAGAAACGCTGCCCCTGATTGCCCGGCGGTAAAGTATCCTGCCCTGAACGCAATTTCTTTCCTGTTTTCGACGACAAATCGTACAGAGGCATTGCCTTTCCCTGGAAACCATGCTATACTGACCTTAACCGGCAGCAAAACGCTGCAAAAAAGGAGTGGTGTCAGAATGGAAAACATCAAAAAATACATCGCCGAAGCCATTGGAACCTGTGTCCTGGTGACGTTTGGCTGCGGCACTGCCGTCGCCGTGGGCTGTGACAGCGCCTCGGGCTGTGGCTACCTGCGGACGGCCCTGGCCTTTGGCCTGGTCATCGTGGCCATGGCCTACAGCATTGGCAACGTCTCCGGCTGCCACATTAACCCGGCGGTCTCTCTGGCCATGCTGATTCGTCGGCAGCTCTCGGTTCAGGACTTTGTGGGCTACGTCATTGCCCAGTTGGTGGGTTCTGCCGTGGGCTGCGTGGTGCTGGGCATTGTGTTCGGCTTTGACTGCGGCTTCGGCGCCAACCAGATCCAGGCCGGATGGGAGCAGGGGAACGTCGGCTCCGCCCTGTTGGTGGAGATCATCCTCACCTTCGTGTTCGTCCTGGCCATCATCGGTGTCACCAGCAAGGTGGAGAACAGCGCAATCTCCGGCCTGGTCATCGGCCTGACCCTGACGCTGGTGCACATCCTGGGCATTGCCCTGACCGGCACCTCCGTCAACCCGGCCCGGAGCCTGATGCCTGCCCTGTTCGCCGGCGGCGACGCCCTGGCACAGGTCTGGATCTTCATCGTCGGTCCGCTGGTCGGCGCCGCCCTGGCCGCCGTCGTGTACACGGCGCTGGATAAGGAAGCGTAACCCCAGGCGGCAAACCACACAGAGAAAACGAAGCGCAGCCCCGTCAGAGGATTCTGGCGGGGCTGCTTTGTGGTCTGATGTGTTTTCTGTTTTTTTTGACAAAAGGCCGTGTGCCACGTCCCCCAAATGGGGCGGCACGTTTACAAAGTGCTTTCCCTTTTCAGGAAACCGTGGTATAATACAAAGGCGGGGCGCAGGCGGCTCCGCAGTCATTTGGAAAAGTGAGGCAATCACCATGCACGATAAATTAACCCGCCAGGATCTCCAAAAAATGCAGGAAGAGCTGGATTACCGCCGCATCACGAAGCGCCCGGAGCTGCTGGAAGCGGTGAAGGTGGCCCGCGGTTTTGGCGACCTGAGCGAAAACTTTGAATATTCGGCGGCAAAGAAGGAAAAGAACGCCAACGAGAGCCGCATCCGCTACCTGGAGCGGATGATTGAGACCGCCGTCATCATTGAGGACCACTCCGGAGAGGACGAGATCGGTCTGTACGACAAGGTGGTGGTGTACTGCGCAGACATCGACGAGGAGGAGACCTACCAAATCGTCACCACCATGCGGGAGGATGCGCTGCGGGGCCTCATCAGCCGGGAATCGCCGGTGGGAAAGGTCCTGCTGGGCCACAGGGCAGGGGACACCGTCAAGGTGACCGCCGACAACGGCTACTCCTATGAGATGGAGATTCGCAGCGTGGAAAAGGGCCGGGACGACGGCTCCATTCCCATCGCCAGCTTCTGAGCCGGGAGGCCGGGGAGAGTTTTTTTCGATTTTTTGGGCCGAGGCTCTTTACAAATTTTGAAAACGTGCTATAATAACGTTGTTGCGGATTTGTAAAGAGCCTGCGCTCAGGGTCGGAAAACGATTCGTAGCACAAAATAAGGGCCTGTAGCTCAGCTGGGAGTGCAAGCGTAACGGTTTTATGCACGACGGTTTTGGGCCTGTGACCCGCTTGTAAGCAACCAATTCACATCACGAAACAGGGGCCTGTAGCTCAGCTGGGAGAGCGTTCGGTTCGCATCCGAGAGGTCGAGAGTTCGAATCTCTTCAGGTC
>JAJQET010000139.1 GCA_021201515.1 Clostridiales bacterium
AAGGTCTGCTTGCAGAAGGTGGCCTTTGCCTCACACTGGGGGCTGTAAATCAGCAGATCGGCGTCGCTCTGGCGCATCAGCTGGACGACCTCCAGGTTTCCGGCGTCTTTGGCGATCAGCACCGCCACGTTCCCCGTCAGCACAATGGCAAAATAGGCCACCAGCCACAGATAGGAGTTCTCCCCCATCAGGGCGATGTGCCGGCCCTGCAGCCGTGACCTTATCAGACAGGCGGCGCCCCGCTGCACATCCTGATAAAACTCCAGATAGGTCTTTTCCCGGAGGGTTTTCCGGCCCTCCATCCAGCGGAAGGCGATGTCGTTGGGATAGCGGTCCCGCTTTTGCTCCAGCAGCTCCCGCAGAGTGTGCAGCTCCGACAGGAGGTGGTACAGGGGATAGTTTTTATTTTTCATAGCGTGATGGCACTCCGTAACTCAGGTGAGATGGTGTTCAGTTTAAAAGACGGCATTGTAAAAGTCAAGGGTAACATCAGGAAAAAGCGGCAAGTCTCTCCTGCCGCCCGGCACAAAGATTATCCCGCCCCGGGGAAACCGGGGCGGGATAACCCAAAAGAAAGGAGAGAGAAAAAAGAAGAAAGAGAGAAAAGAGGTTTTTTATGATATGTTCCTGCTGCTGATGATATAATACCTCAAAGCCCGCCCAAAGTGTTGAACAGTTTGTAGCAAGTTTGTAAATGGTTTGTGAACATGGTTGCCATTCGAAGGGGATGGGCGGCCCTCTCCAGCCGCCATTGCCACCGGAATCTTCCTGTGTTATAATGAGAGCAAATCACCGGCAGGGGGAGGGGACGGACATGGAACGGGAAAAAACCTGCTGCTTCACCGGGCACCGGCCCCAGAACCTGGGATGGAAACAGGCGGAGCAGGACCTGCGCCGCATCCTGATGGAGGAGCGTCTGGCCCTGGAGGTGGAGCGGGCCTATTTGCAGGGCTACCGGCACTTTATCACCGGCATGGCCAGGGGGAGCGACCTGCTGGCGGCGGAGGCGGTGCTGCGGGCCAAATCCCTCCACCCGGACATCTGGCTGGAGGCGGCGGTGCCCTGTAAAGACCAGTCCCGCCACTGGCCCAGGGCGGAGCAGGCGCAGTATGAACACATTCTGGCCCGGTGCGACCAGGCGCCGGATTATCTGCCGGACTATGACGAGGGCTGCATGATGCGCCGCAACCGGTACATGGTGGAAAAATCCAGCCGCATCATCGCCATCTACAACGGTCGTTCCGGCGGCGGCACGAAAAAGACCCTGCTCATGGCGGTGGAGGAGGGTCTGGACATCATTATTCTGGACCCGGAGGACCCCATGGAGGGGGCGTAACGGGCGGCAAAAAGGCACGGATGCACCGCGCCTTTTTGCCGCGCATAGTATGGCACATCAGCCGATCCTCCTGCGAAACTGCGGCGGGAGGGAACGGGAAGGGGTGTTGCCAGGCTATGAAGAGGGAGTTACATTTTTGGGTCCTCGGCGGCGACCTGCGCCAGGTGAAGCTGGCGCGGCAGCTGGCGGAGGACGGACATTGGGTGCAGACCTGCGCCATGGAGCTGCGGGGGACGGAGGAGGAGCTGACCGGCTCCGATACCCTCCGGGGCATCGAGTGGGCCAACTGCGTCATTCTGCCGCTGCCGGCGGCCCGGGAGGACGGAATGCTGAACGCGCCGCTGTCCGACCGCAGGCTGCCCATCACGGACATCGTGGCGGCCATGCAGCCGGGGCAGCTGCTCTGCGCCGGGAAGCTGCCGGGCCGCTTTGTACAGGCGGCGGAGGAGAAGGGCCTTCTGGTGCGGGACTACTTCGCCCGGGAGGAGCTGGCCATCGCCAACGGCGTCCCCACGGCGGAGGGAGCCATCCAAATCGCCATGGAGGAGCTGCCCACCACCCTCTTTGGCTGCCGGGTGCTGGTCATCGGCTACGGGCGGCTGGGGAAGCTGCTGGCCCAGCGGCTGAAGGGGCTGGGGGCCAAAGTGACGGTGTCCGCCCGGAATTACGCAGACCTGGCCTGGATCGAGGCCAGCGGCTACGCCCCGGAGCATACGGAGCAGCTGGACGGCTGGCTGGGGGGCTACAGCCTGGTCATCAACACTGTCCCCGCCCCGGTGCTGGACGGGGCGCGGCTCAGCGATTTGGACCGGAACTGCCTCATCATCGACCTGGCCTCCCAGCCCGGCGGGGTGGACTATGAGGCGGCGGCCCAGCTGGGCATCAAGGCCATCCACGCCCTGTCCCTGCCGGGGAAGGTAGCCCCGGAGACCTCCGGCCGCATCATCCGGGACACGGTCTATCATATCATGCAGGAGGTGGATTTATGAGCCGCCGCAGCGAAACCGTCGGGTTCGCCCTGACCGGCTCCTTCTGCACCCTGGCCCAGGTCCTGCCGGTGGTGGAGGCGCTGGCGGGGCAGTATGAGACGGTGATTCCCATCCTCTCTGAGCATTGCGCCGCCATGGACACCCGTTTCGGCCCGGCGGAGCACTGGCGGCAGGAGCTGACGCGGATCTGCGGCCGCTCCCCCATCGACACGATTCAGGGGGCGGAGCCAATCGGCCCCAAAAAGCTGCTGGACCTGCTGATCATCGCCCCCTGCACCGGCAACACCCTGGGAAAACTGGCCGGAGGTATCACGGACACCTCCGTCACCATGGCGGCCAAGGCCCACCTGCGCAACGAGAGGCCGGTGCTGGTGGGTGTTTCCACCAACGACGGGCTGTCCGCGTCGCTGCAAAACATCGGCGTGCTGGCCTGCCGGCGGAACTACTATTTCGTTCCCTTCCGGCAGGACGACGCCCGGAAGAAGCCTTGCTCCCTGGTGGCGGACTGGGGACAGATTCCCGATTGCGCGGAGGCTGCGCTGGCCCACAGACAGGTGCAGCCGCTGCTGGTGTGACGCGCCGCGCGCTGACGCAGGGGCGGCTTTACGTTGTCTCCGCGGACTCCGCCTTGATGCGGGCAATCTCCGCCTGAATTTCCTCCATCTTCTCCCTGGTCAGGGGATAGAACCGCATGACGATCAGGCTGGTGATCCAACCCAGCATGGGGGCGCCGATGAAGCAAATCAGGGTAGCCCACATCAAACTGGTGCTGTAAGGGGTCTCCACGGTGGGCAGCGCCGCGCCGAAGCCCACCGCCGCATAGACGGCGGCCACCACGGTGGAGGCCAGGGAGGAGATCAGCTTATCCACAAAGCTGAGCACAGTGCCGATGACGCCGGGGAGGTACTTGCCGCTGCGGTACACCTCATAGTCGGCGCAGTCCGCCGTCATGGGGGTGGTGATGGCGCTGGCAATGCTGGTAAAGCCCCGCATGGCGGTGTAAACCAGCACGAACATCAGACCAAAGAGGCTCCAGTTGGCCGGGCGGAAGAGTCCGACCCAGGTGCTGACGCTGGTCAGGCTGAAGGTGGGCAGCAGGAAGTTCCAGCCGGAGCGTATCCCCATCAGAATCATTGCGGCCAGAATCACGCCGCAGGCGATGGAGCCGCAGGTGCCCACCACCAGCGCCCGCTTTTGCCCCAGGTAACGGGCGATGAAGTTGATGCCCAGAATGGACAATATGGCCACCGGGATGGCGGTGATGGCGGAATTGGAGGAGTACAGCGCATAATTCCCGAAGATGACGCCGAAGAGGAAGATGTACACCGTGGTGTTGCTCATCATGCTGAGGGTCAGCTTGTCGGCGGCGGTGGAGACCGCCAGCATCTGAATGGGGCGGTTGTGGGTCAGCACGTCCAGATAGTCCCGCATCCCCACCTTGGCGTTGCCGGTCTGACCCAGGCCGAAGTACTGAGGCCGGTCCTTCCGCCGCAGGCCGATGACCGCCAGCAGAGACAGCACTGCGGCTATGCCGCCCACCACCAGCTGGAAATACTGCCACATCTCCGGGTTGTAGAAGGCGCTGAGGGTTTGCACGCCGGTCTCCGCGTCGGTGGTGATGACGTTGGCCAGGTTAGGGGTCTGCGCCACCAGCTGGGCGATTTTGTCCCCGGCGGTGTCGCTGGTCAGGGTGAACCGGGGCACCAGTGTATTGGTCTGAAAAATCGGATACCACAGGCTCATCAGGAAGATGTTATAGACCGCATCGAACATGGAAAAGAC
>JAJQET010000197.1 GCA_021201515.1 Clostridiales bacterium
AGATTTTTATAAGAGACAGGGGATAAAAAGCGTCAGCTCTCCCATGCGGCGGAGGAGTTTTTAAAGTATATCCAAACCTGGTACGCAGAAATTCCCTTTCCCTGAGCCGGTTGCCAACGGTGCGAGGGGTATCTCTGCGGTAAAAGAAACAGAATCAGCGGATGACAGTCCCCTCTGACCGATGCCGCCATGAGAAACGTGAAACGGCGAAAAAAGTCGTGCCGTCCCCTTGACAGGGGGACGGCACAATGCTATACTGACCGTATGAAGTGTTCTAGGAGTGTTAGGACAATTAAGACAAAATCACGGGACGGAAAGGAAGCGATGGCGTGTTACCGCTGGAGTTAGACTACAGAAGCCGTGTGCCGATCAGCGAACAGCTGGTGGCAGGCATTGTGCGGCTGGTGGCCTGCGACGTACTGTCGCCGGGGGAGCAGCTCCCGTCAGTCCGCAGCATGGCCCAGCAGCTGGGCATCAACCCGAACACGGTGCAGAAGGCATACCGGGCGCTGGAGCAGCTGGGCACCATTTACAGCCTGCCGGGAAAGGGCTCTTTCGTCAGTGAAGGGGACGAGGCCAGGGAGCTGCAAAAGCGGCAGGCCCTGGAGGCGGTGGACGATGCGCTCCACGCCGCCCTGGACGCCGGCGTGACTGCGGCGGAGCTGGACGACCATTGCCGGCACTGGATGCAAAAGATTGGAGGTTTACTGGTATGATTGCGGTGGAATCTTTTACCAAGAAATTTGGCGACCTGAACGCACTGGACGAGATTTCCCTCCAGGTGACGGAAGGCTCCATCTTTGGGCTGATCGGCTCCAACGGTGCGGGAAAGTCCACCCTGCTGCGGGCCATCAGCGGCATCTATAAGCCGGACGGCGGCACCATCCTCATCGACGGGGAGGCCCCCTACGAGAACACGGCGGTGAAGCAGCGGCTCTGCTTCGTCTCCGACTACCCCTACTATTCCGGTCAGGACACTCTGAACAGCCTGACCCGGTTCTACCGGCGCTTCTACCGGAATTGGGACGAGGAGGAGTTCCAGCGGCTCACCGGGCTGTTCCCCCTGGAACGGAAGCAGCGTATCCAGAGCATGTCCAAGGGGATGCAGCGCCAGGCGGCCCTGATCTGCGCCCTGTCCACCTGCCCGGACTACCTGCTGCTGGACGAGGTGTTCGACGGGCTGGACCCGGTGATGCGCCAGCTCTTAAAGCGGGTCATCTCCGACCATGTGGCGGCCCGGGACATGACAGTGCTGATCGCCTCCCACAACCTGCGGGAGCTGGAGGACTTCTGCGACCATGTGGGCCTGCTGCACAAGGGCGGCGTCCTCATCGAGCAGGAGCTGGAGTCCCTGCGGCTGGGCATTCAGAAGGCCCAGGCGGTGTTCCAGCCGCCCCTGGACGACGAGGCGCTGAACACCCTGCGGCAGAACCTGGACATCGTGAAGCTGGAGCGGCATGGCTCCCTGATCTCCTTCGTGGCCCGCAGCACGGAGCAGAAGGTGATGGACAGCCTGAACCTGTTCCATCCCGTGTTCTGCGAGAGTTTGCCCCTGTCCCTTGAGGAAGTATTTATCAGTGAAATGGAGGCGGCCGGTTATGATATCGACAAGATCTTATCCTAAGCAGCGCAGCGCCACCGGTACTGCCTTTCGCTGGCACTGGCGGAAGAACCGGCTGCTCCTGCTCCTGTACACCCTGCTGCTGATGGTGTCCCTGCCGGGGTGCTTCTTTCTGAATCTGCTGAACAACATGGAGTTCTATCTCTCCGCCGATTATTTCGTGAATACGACTTTTTCGGTGAAGGAGGTCTATCTGGCCCAGGAGATGACATCCTACCTCACCGAAATCATCACCTGGCTGGTCATCCCCATTGCGGCGGTGTTTGCCTTCCTGATGGCCTATTCCAGCTTCTCCTACCTCCACTCCCGCCGGGCCACCGCCCTGTACGCCGCCCTGCCCATCCGCAGGACCCCCATGCTGATGGGGGGCATCCTGGCCAACCTGCTCCAGCTGTTCCTGCCCCTGGCGGCGTCTCTGGGGCTGGTGCAGGCCATCGGCTGGGGATACGGCGACCTGGTGTACCCCTTCTCCGGCATTGTGATCTGGGAGGCCTTCCTGCTGCTGGCGCTGGGGCTCACCGCCGCCTACCTGCTGTTCCTGTTCATGATCGTCATCAGCGGCACCCTGCTGGACACGGTGTTCTCCTTTGCGGTGCTGTCCGTCAGCTGGCCCCTGCTGTGGCTGATTACGGACATCGTCTGTGAGGAGGTTTTGCCGGGCTTCGTCAGCGACCTGAACCAGCTGTTCTGCTTCGCCCTGGTGCCGGTCATCGGGACCATGCTGCCCTTCCTGAACTTTGACGACGCCTATTGCTTCACCACCGAGATTGTCAGCTCCACGGCCCCTGAGGTGGATGTTCTGGCCCTGCCCTATACCCCCGGCTTGAGCTGGCTGGTGTGGTGGCTGGTGTTCGTGGCGGTAATGCTGGTGCTGGTGGTGGTGATCGTCCGCATCCGGAAGAGCGAGTATGCGGAGAGCACCCGCACCTTCCCCCTGCCCAGAGCCTTTTTCCGCATGATTTGCTCCGCCGTGGGCGGGCTGACCCTGGCCTACCTGTGCAGCGCCATTTTGCCCAGCAACGTGGTGTTCCTGGTGGCCGGCCTGGTGGGCACCTTCCTGACCCACCTGTTCGCCCAGGCCATCTGGGGCAGGGGGCTGCGGGGCTTCGGGAGAACCCTCCCCGCCTACCTCCTGCTGCTGGTAATCATGGGAACGGCTGGCTGGATGGTGGTGAACGACGTGCCGGGGTATGTCGCCTATCTGCCGGACAGGTCGGACGTGGCCTCTGTGTCGGTCTACGGGGATGCGCTGACCAGCGGCAACACCTCGCTGGACTGCTACCTGGACACCTATGACAGCGGCTTCACCTACGTCCTGGGCGAGGACGAATACGGCGAGTACGGCTCCCTCTCTGTGGAACTACAGGATGACGAAAGCATCGCGGCCGTGGAAGCCCTCCACAGTGCGGCGCTGGAACAGTTCAGCGTGCCCTATCTCCCCTTCTCCGGAGAGGATGGGGACACCTACCTGACCATCACCTACACTCTGAAGGACGGCAGCACCGTGCCCAGAAGCTACTATTGGACGCTTTCCATGACGGATACCCTGCGGGAGCGGGCGGACGCTGTGCTGGCCCTGGAGGAGTACCGCGAGGTCTCCCTGCTGCAAAGCTACGAGGCCCGGAATATCAGCGACATCACCTATTGCCGCTATTCCGTGGAAGTGGACGAGGATGGCTGGGAGTACGAAGATGAGGAAATCAGCGCCTACAACGTGCTGCTGACGGACGAGCAGAAGGCCCAGCTGTGGGAGACCTTCCTCAGCGAGCTGTACAGCGAGGACTTCTGCTACGACGAGAACGAGGAGTATTCCGACGCGGACGGCGACGGCTATCGCGAGGACTGCATCATCATTATGAGCGCCCTGAGTCCGGAGGACTTCACCCCGGAGCTGACCGCCCTCCTGGAGGAGCGGCTGGGAGAGGACGCCGCTCAGGTGTGGCAAATCCTGGGCCAAAGCTACCGTGTACCCAACTGCTGCACGGAGACCTGCCGGCTGATGCGGGAGTACGCCACCGGCACCACCGCGGAGGAGGATGACACCGGCACCACCGCAGAGGAGGACACAACCGGTACCGCCGAAGAGGAGGATGACGCCGGCTCCACCGAAGGGGACGACGCCACCGGCTCCAACACGGAGGAGGATGACACCGGCACTGCCGAAGAGGAGGACGCCGACTGAATCGGACAGAGCGCCGGTGGGACATACATAATAAATATATCAAAAGCGTGTCTGAACGCAAAGCCAGTTCAGGGGGTCACCATTTTGGTGACCCCCTGAAACGTAATGTCATTAACTTTAGCTGCAATTCATCCTTCCGATAGGAGCAAAGCATAGCGGGACAGTCAGATTTCAGCGACCAAAGGACAATAGCATTGCCGCCCGTTCCGCCGTAAGGCATAGGGAGCGCAGCGGAAATGCCG
>JAJQET010000031.1 GCA_021201515.1 Clostridiales bacterium
CCTTGCGCAGCCGCCTGGCTCCGGCGGCGTCAGTGGTGTCTACATCGTAAGAGAGGACAATCATCATGGGCGTTCACCTCCAATGGAAAGGCGGGTATTCGTCCAGCTCGCCGCGGAGGACGCGGGCGAACAACATAGCCTGGGTGTGGGGAATCAGCCCGATGGGAATGGTCTCCTCCAGGAACGGATGCTGTATTTTCTCCTGTTTGCGTTTCTGCCAGGCGGTCAGCACCGTTTTTTGCCGCAGAGCGTCGGTGAGGGCCACCTCGTCCCGCCGGTGGGAATTGATGTAAAAGATAGATCCCGCGGGGATGACGCAGCCAAACTGCTCCTCCAGGCACAGGGCCTGGGCGCAGAGTTGGAGGTGGTACTCTTCCTCTCCCTTCCGCACCACGCCGTGCTTGTACTCCACCGGGTAGAGCTGAAAGATCCCTTCTCCATATGGAAGCAATACCCCGTCCGGCGCGGCGTGGGCCTCCACACAGTCGCATTTCCCGCTGACACCCAGAGTGCGGGAGTAGACCGGCAGCTCATAGAGGAAGAGGTCATCTCCCTTTCGCTCCACCCTGGCGGTGTGAACCCGCTGGTGCTGGGTGCGGCCAGAGGCGGTCTCCGCGTTTTCCACCCATGCCTGGTCCAATGCCAGCAGCCCGCACCGCCGGGGGCAGTAGCCGTACTGGGCCAGCCAGGAGAGAGGGACAAGGAGGGGCGCAGCCCCGGAAGTGCCGCTTGACGGCAACAGCTCCCGGTCAGCGGAACAGCTCGGCATCGTCCGGTACCCGGTTCCAACTGATTTCACCGTAGGGGGAGGTCAAAAAGCCGATGTCTACCCCGGCTGGGCGGCGCTCCAGGGAAACCGTGGCGTTGTAGTCCCGCCAGGAGCGGGGGTAGGCCACCTCTGGCTTCTTTTCCACCTGCACCAGGTCAAAGAGGCGATGGGCAGGGGCGCAGCCCAGCCGGGCCTGGCGCTTGCGCTGCTTCAAATCGGAATCGGTTCCCACGTGACGGAAGATGACCAGGGGGGTGATGACCGCCATCTCCCCCTTGCTGGCGGAGCGGTCATGCTCGTACATATTGAGAATGGCTTCAAAGAGGGCCTTCAAATCAGATTCATCGAAGCCAGTCTCTTGGGCCAGGTTCGCGCTGATGAAGCCGCGGGCCTCGTAGAGACCGTAGGGGGTGAACTGCTTGCGACCCATGGTGCGCAAGGTGTCCTCGGACTGCTCCGCTTCCCACGCCTCATAGTCTGCGGCAGATTTCGCGGTGGGAACATCGGCGGCCTTCGCCATTCGGGTGATGGAAATATCCAGGGACTGGATGGGGTCCAGAGAGCGGGCAAAGGTCAGCTGGACGGGACCGCGGACCTGACCCGCGTTGGGACCGGTGGACATGACCGCGCCGAAGGTGCGCACGTCGTAGAACATCTCACAGGCGGCCTGCCGCCCCGCGTACACAGCCTCTTTTCCCTTGGCGGAGACCTCCACGCCGGCCTGCTCCTTGGCTTTGGCGATGCCAGTGTTGATGTTGCTGGCAGAGCGAACCAGCATCTCCATGCCTTCCTCCCCGGCAAAGGCAGTTTGCACATAGTTGCGGATGCGGCGCTTGATGGCCACGTCGGTGATATAGCCGTGCATGTCCTGAGGGTCCATGCGGGGGGCGTTGCCCATGTCGGGGTCGCCGTTGGGATTCCCATTGCGGCACTCGATGTAAAACAAAAATTCATAGCGGTTCTCAATAGACATGGTAGATCCTCCTTATTTTTCACTTTCCTTGGTGTCTCTTTTACGGTAGATAACGGCCCGTTGCTGGTAAAAGCCCACTGCGAACTCTGTCTGCTGTCTCATGTCCAGGCTGTCGGGCAGCTGCGCCAAATCGATCTCGGAAAAAAGCTCGCTCAACATTTTTTGGTAGAAAATAGATGAGCCTTCCGACAACTTAGAAAAATAATACTGCGAAAGAGCGGCCAGCCTCCCGATGACAAAGGCAGGGGTGGTGCTGGCGGCGCTATAGTAACGTTCTACAACGCCAACATTTACGTCCATGGCGTTTTCCTGGATGGCGGCATAGACGGCCATCAGTCGGCCACAGTTATAGGCGGCTGTATGGGGGGATGTGTTGATGTCGGTTCCCATGATGTTCTGTTCTCCTCTCTGCCGCTGGCGTCGCACCAGCCAGGCTTTTAACAGCTGATATGCCAATACCTCTCTTTCGATTGGCAGTCGAACCGGGTCTTTTTGTACTTGCTTCTCTTGCTGCGTCTGGTCTGCTTTGTCACCTTTCTTTTTCGATTCGCTGGACAGCATTCCTGAACGAATATAGTGCAGGGCGCGGGAGGCCACCTCATCTGGCAATGGATTCCCGTTGATGATGGCGTCCAACAACCGCCCGGAGAGTGTGTCCATGCTTTTCCGTATCTTTTTTGGGTCGCCGTCGAGTTTTATAAGACGGGTACACAGGGCCTCCAGCTTGGGGGGCTTCGTCCAGCCCTTTCCCCCGGGGCTGACCAGCATCAGGTCGGCAAACCACTGGTCAATGTGGGCGTACAGTTCCTCGAAGCTGCCCTCGTACCAGCCCCGCACCATCATGCGCCCGCCTGCGCCGGACACCGGCATGATGTAGTAGCGGGCGGAAAGGGGGGCGACCACGCGCTCGCCGCTGTGGACGCTGTCAATCAACTCCTTCGATCTGTTCATGGCGGAGCGCTCCGCCTCGCCGTTGTCCTCCGCGTCCACCGGGGCAGGTTCCGGCTCGTCCCCGGCTTCATCTCCCCAGAAGCCCTCCATCATAGCGCCGAACAGGTCGGTTTCGTCGGGGACTTCTCTGGAGTACCAGTGGACCAGCTTGGCCCCGCCAAAGGTAGGGGCGTCGCCGATCAGCTTGGTCAGCGCCGCGTTGACAGCGGTCATGCCCTCCTCGGAGACGGAGGCGTTGGCGCTTTTTTTCAGGCCGTAGGACTGAAAAGCGTCCTTGTCAAAGCAGAGAAAGGCGTCGCCGGAGGTGTGTCCGCCCACGCTGAGCAGGCCGGACACTTTGGGTACCGTTGTCAGTGCCGGGGCCAGGTCGCCGGTGACGAAGCAGCGGGGCAGGTCGCTGGAGGGCACGTCGGTGAACCGCTGCCGAAATTCGCTCCACCAGGCGGCGCAGCCGGGCGTTTGCTCCACTGGGGTGCCGTCCACCCAAAAGCCGATGGGCGCCGCCCCTTTCAGCTTGTGCTGACCCAGTGCGGCGATGATGGCGTCACAGGTCTCCTGGTCGCGGAGGGCCTGGGCAATCACGCTGAATTTTGGTTCGTATTCCACCCCGCTGTCCAGCATGGACAGGAAAAACGTGTGTTTTGTGGGAATGTTTTTGTCCTTTTTCTCGTCCTCCACCATGCACAGGGGGATCTTGGCCTTTTCCACCAGCGGGTTACAGTAGCGGGTGCCGTTGGCGGCGGAGCCGATGTCCGGCGCATAGACCGGGTCCGCGCCCTTCTCCAGCACCTCTACGCCGGTAAATGTCCCGTCTGCGGACAGATGGATATATCCCTTCACTGATTTGGGCTTAAATCCCGGCTGGGCCGCCAGCTTGTGATCCTGGGCGTATTGGGCCAGCTCGCTCAACATGATGCTCCCCCCTTTCCCGGTTTCAGCACCAGCGGGGAGTCGTAGGGCGGCACCTGAATGACGCCCCGCTCCATGCTGGCCCGGTAGAGGGAGACAGACGGCTCCGCCTTTTTGCCCACCTTCCATTGGTGCAGGTCGAATACGTCGTAGAGCATCAGCCCCAGGTCGATGCTCTCCTCGATGGGCGGTTCTCCCGTAGAACCCCACTCGTAGTATGCGGGGAACTCCCGCGTCCCCATCGAGGGCTGGAGGAAGTTCTGCCCCCGCTGTACCCGCCGCTGGAACTGGTTGTAAAGCTGCTGGGGTGTGCCGCCAAAGTCCGGGCGAAGCACCATCTCTGCCGTGATGCGGTAGCGCACGTCCTTCAACACTGCGGATTGGCGCTGGGTGCGCTCGTCCTCGATGGAAATGATAGATTTGGCCGGGTTGCTCTTGTTGTAGGACAGCTTTTTCTTGACCTCGTTGCGCTTGAAGGTGG
>JAJQET010000088.1 GCA_021201515.1 Clostridiales bacterium
TATGAAAGCGAAGAGCTGCTGCGCGGCGTGTACCGCATCACGGAGCGGCCCGCCGAGGACGCCCCCGGCGTCAATATGTATGTCGTCGTGGGCCAGGAGCGGGCGCTGCTGTTTGACACCGGCTTCGGCGTGACGGACACCCTGCCCGCCTTTGTGGCGGGCCTCACGGACAAGCCCATCGTCTGCGTGGTGGGTCACGGCCACCCCGACCATGCCGGGGCCGCCGCCCTGTTTGACGAGGTCTATATGAACCGCAGGGACGAGGGTCTGCTGCCGGTGGCCCTGTCCTACGAGCGGCGGATGGACGATGTCTTTGGTCGGCTGGAGCATCCCGATCCGGAGCTGAAAGCCTACTGTGAGACGCATATTGTTATGACCGACGGGTTACAATACAAGGACATCGACCAGGGCGACACCGTTGACCTGGGGGGCCAGGTGCTGGAGGTCTTTGCCATCCCCGGCCACACCAACGGCTCCATCGCCCTGCTGAACCGGGCAGGCAACTATGCCCTGGTCAGCGACGCCTTCAGCACCCGCACCGCCCTGGTGACCCTCCCGCCGGAGAAGCGTGTGGGCCTCACCGCTTATCGGGACGGCCTGGCCCGCTTCATGGACGCCATCGGGGAGGACACCCTGCTCTATTGGGGCCACGGCAACGACCCGGTGAACCATGACATCCCCAGGGATATGCTCCGGGCCTGCACGGAGGTGCTGGACGGCCAGACAGAGAATGACGTGGCCAGCGTCAGCCACTTCGCCAAACGGAAGGCCGCCGCCACAAAGCGCATGATGGAGCATAAATGCGGCAGCGTCCTGCTGGTGTATGACGCGAATACCCTGTGATGGGGCAAATTTTGGAAAAACCGGAGAGGGGAGATTCCATGGAACGAATCGACCAAAACAAAACGCTGTGGCACGTCGGCGTTGCCGACCCATCTCTGCGGGTGTTCCGGCAGGTCTCCTACACGGAGCGGGGGCTGCTGTACGGCTCCTACCTGCTGGACACGGGGGAGGGGTACCTGTTGGTGGGCGCCGTCCCCGCCCGGCACCAGCGCCAGTGGCTGGAAAACATTCAGCAAGTCACCCCGCTGGAAAACGTCCAGTGGGCGGTGCTGTTCGGCGGGGCGGACGATCTGGCCGGGGCAAGGCTGTTGCTGGAGCAATGCCCTGACCTGACCCTCATCGCCGGAACGAATACCCTGTTCCGGCTGCGGGAGGGTCTGCCCGCCGGATTCCGGAGCATTGAGATCCGCACCGGCCGCACCCTCCGTTTGGGGAAGAAGGAGCTGCTGTTCCAGGTTGTGCCGGAAAAGTTCGCCACCGCCTCCCTCTACGTTGTGGACACGGCTGACAAAACGCTGTTCACGGCGGACGCCTTCGGCTCGGCCTATGCCGGGGAGAACGTGTTACTCAGCGAACTCTCCGACCGGACGGAGTATTTCCAGGGGGCGAAGCGGTACTACGCCGACCTGATGGGGCGCAAGCGGAAGGACAGTCTGGCCCAGGCCGTTGCCCTCCTCCAGACCCATGACATTCAGCGCATCTGCCCCGCTTTGGGGCCGGTGGCGGACTGCGATTTGGAGCAGCTGACCGCCCTTTACACGGCGACGCCGCCGGAGGTGCCCCATCCCAACGTGGCCATCGTCCACGGGGGAAGTGAGCTGCTGTCCGGTCTGGCCGCCCAGGTGCGGCAGGGCCTGGAAGAAGCCGGCATTGGCGCAGTGACCTGCTATGACCTGAGCGCCGTGAATCGGGATGAGGTGTTGGCCGCCCTGCCTACGGCGGACGCCATCCTGTTCGGCGTGGACGGAGCGTGGGGCAATGCGGACAAAGCCCTCTGGGACGTGGCAACCTCCCTGCTGAAGGAGGACTGCAAGGGCAAGCTGGCCTCCGTGTTCTACCGGTCGGCAGCCGGGGAACTGGTGGAGGACTTCCGCCAGCGGCTGGCCTCTCTGGGCTTCTCGCTGACCCTACAGGACTTCTTCGTCCAGGGTCAGCCCACGGAGCAGGACAGAAAACACGCCCTGGACTACGGCTTCGGCGTGGGATGCAGCGTGCTGCGGGTGCCCAACCCCCGGAAGCCGACGCTGGTGAAGTGTCTGGTCTGCGGCGAGATTTTTGACGCCTCTCTGGGCGTCTGCCCGGTGTGCGGCGTGGGGCTGGATCAATGCGTCCCCGTGGAGGAGGACGAGGCCCTGTTCCACCGGGACACGGACCGCCGTTACGTCATCGTGGGCGGCGGCGTGGCCGCAGTCTCCGCGGCGGAGGCCATCCGCCGCCGGGACGGGACGGGCGCCATCCTGATGCTCTCCGCGGAGCCGGAGCTGCCCATCAACCGCCCCATGCTGACCAAGGATATTCAGACTGCGGCGGAAGCGCCGGAGGAGCTGGCCATCCACCCGGCGGAGTGGTACCGAGAGCGGGCCATCGACCTGCGCCTGGGCTGCACCGTCACCGCCATGGACACGGCGGAAAAGACTGTCACCACCGCCGACGGAACAATCATCCCCTATGATAAGCTGGTGATCGCCACCGGCGCGGAGTGCTTCATCCCGCCCTTCGAGGGCTGGCAGAAGCCGGGGGTGCTGACCATCCGGCACCTGTCGGACAGCGCGGCCCTGGCCGGGCTGATGCAAAATGCGAAGCAGGCCGTGGTTATCGGCGGCGGCGTGCTGGGGCTGGAAGCGGCCAGCGAGCTGCTCCGCTCCGGATTAAAGGTGACTGTGCTGGAGGCCTCCCCCCAGATCATTGGCCGTCAGGCGGACGCCAAGTCCGCCGCCCTCCTGCGGGGGCAAATGGCGGCTATGGGGGTGGACTGCTATGAGGGCGTGTCCATCGCCGCCGTGGAAGGCGATCAGCAGGCCACCGGCGTGCGGCTGGGGGACGGTCGGGTATTCCCGGCGGACTTCGTCATCGTCTCCTGCGGCAACCGGGGCAACGTCCAGGCGGCCAAAGCGGCGGGCATCGCCGTAGAGCGCTCCATCGTGGTGAATCAGCGGATGGAGACCAGCGCGGCGGACGTGTACGCCTGCGGCGACTGCGCCCAGTTCGACGGTCTGAACTATCAGCTGTGGGCGGAGGCGTCCAGCCAGGGCGCCATAGCCGGTGCCAACGCCGCCGGAGAAAAGCTGACCTACGCCAATCAGCTCCTGGGGCTGAACCTGGAGGGATTCGGCACAACGCTCTTCGCCATTGGCGACCCGGGCAAGCAGCCGGACGTCCCCTATCAGACGGTGGAGGTGTCCGACAGCGTCCGGAACCGGCATGAGACCTACTGGTTCTTCGGCGGCGCGCTGGAGGGGGTCGTGGTCATCGGCGCATCGGAGAAGGTGCCGGAGCTGACCCAGGCCGTGACCACCCACGCCCGCTATCAAGAGCTGTTTTGAAAGGAGTGACATGGAAATGAGCCAATCTGTAACTCAGCCCCGCACCATGGAGCTGCCCCGCCCCCAGACGGTGGCTTGCCCCTATGAGGCGGCCTACACCGCCGACGTGGTGGTGGTGGGCTGCGGCTTCGCCGGACTGAACGCGGCGGTGTCCGCCAAAGAGCAGGGGCAAACCGTCCTGGTGATCGACAAGGGGCGGCCCGGCTACTCCGGCCTGTCCCCCTGGCCCAGCAGCTTCCGCTGGTTTGACCCGGAGCGGGGCGACGATGCGGAATCCTTCCGCCAGGCCATGATGGTGGGAGGCGACTACCTCAGCAACCTGAGCTGGTATGAGTGCTGGATTCAGGAGTCCAAGGGCATCTATCACCGCCTGTCTGACTGGGGCATCCTGGCCCAGTACCCCAAGGCCTCCGAGGCGGGGGGAGTTTTATAAACAGGAGGACTTCGTGGGCTACCGGGAGACCTTCGACCGGTTTGACCGCCATAAGAGATGGATGGAGGTGCTGAGCCGCTACGAGATCCCTGTGCTGGAGCACACCATGGTGACGGACACCCTGACGGAGGACGGCAGGGTCAGCGGCGTCATGGGCTTCCATGTCCCCAGCGGACAGGTCATCGCCGTCAGCGCCAAAGCGGTGGTGCTGGCCACCGGCGGCGGCAGCTACAAGCCCACCGGCTATCCCACCGGCGGCGA
>JAJQET010000047.1 GCA_021201515.1 Clostridiales bacterium
ACGGTGCCCTGGGCCCAGCAGGGCTATCAGTTCGCCGGGGAGGCCGGGGACGGGGAGATGGCCCTGCCCCTGATCCGCCAGACCCGCCCCGATGTGCTGATTACCGACATCCGTATGCCCTTTATGGACGGGCTGGACCTCAGCAGGCTGGTGCTCCAGGAGTTTCCGGAGATGAAGGTCATCATCCTCTCCGGCTATGACGACTTTGAGTACGCCCGCCAGGCCATCGACATCGGCGTGACCCAGTACCTGCTGAAGCCCATCACCAAGAACACCCTCCTGAACGTCCTCCAGGAGGTGCGGGAGAAGATCGAGGAGGAGCGTGCCCAGCGCAACTACATGGCAAAGTTCCACAACGAGGCCCAGGAGTATGAGCAGTTCGCCCGGAAGAGCTTCTTTGAGCGAATGGTGGCGGGGCGCATGACCATTCAGCAGATCTACGAGGCCGCAGGCAAGCTGGATTTGGACCTGCGGGCGGAGTGCTACACCATCGCCTTCTTCTCCATGCCGCCGGAGGGCTCCGGCGCGGACCCCTACTCCGAGTCCGCCGCCCACATCCGGGACGTGCTGATGGAGTATTTTCTGAAATACCCGGAGTATATCCTCCTGCGCTGGAACCTGACCACCTACGCCCTGCTCATCAAGGCCAACGCCGACCGGATGGAGGGCCAGATCCGCCAGTGCGTCGCCGCGGTACAGGGCTGCTACGAGACCTATGACTCCAACCTGGACTGGTATGTGGCGGTGGGCAAGCCCACCCGGCGGCTCAGCGCCCTCAGCGGCTGCTATGAGGAGGTGTCCCGGCTGTGGGCCTATCGGTACATCCTGCCCCGGCAGCACGTCCTGACGGAGGAGACGGTGGGGGGCCTCACCGGCACCGGCAGCGACAGCAACCTCTCCCAGCTGGACACCTCCAAGTTCAGCCCCCAGATTTTGACCGGGGTGATGCAGAGCGCCGGGGCGGAGGAGGTGCCCGGCTTCGTCAGCGAGTTCCTGCTGGGCCTCACCGACGCCCTGGACTCCAAGCCCTTCTGCAACTACCTGATGCTCAGCGTCCGGTTCACCGCCACCGAGTTCGTGGCCTCCCTGGGCATCCCCCAGCAGGTGTTTCTGGACGGGCTGGACTGCCTGGACATGGTGGGGCGGCAGATCACCGTCCAGGACTTAAAGACCTACCTGACCGAGCTGCTGATGAAGGCGGTGCAACTGAGGGACAAAGCCTCCAGCAGCCAGAGCAAGGGCCTGCTGGAGCAGGCGGTGGCCTACATCGACGCCCACTTCACCGAGGAAAAGCTGAGCCTGAACACCGTGGCCAGAGAGGTGAACATCAGCTCCAACTACCTCTCCGCCGTGTTCAGCCAGGAGAAGGGCCGCACCTTCATCGAATATGTCACCGCCAAGCGGATGGAGCGGGCCAGGGAGCTGCTGAAAACCACCGACCTTCGCTCCGGCGAGGTGGCCGCCGCCGTGGGCTATCACGACCCCCACTATTTCAGCTTCCTCTTTAAAAAGACCCAGGGCTGCACCCCCAGGGACTACCGGGCCGGCCACGGAGGGCGGCAGAAATGAGGGGGCCCATGAAACGGGAGAAGAAGCCCGTCTCCATCCGGCAGCGGATGAACGGGCTGGTGGCCACCTTTGCGGTGCTGATTGCCCTGGTGTTCGTGGTGGTGGTGTCCATCCTGGCGGTGTACCAGAGCCAGTACGCCGGGCTGCTGAACAACCTGACCACGGCCTCGGAGTTCAACTTGGACTTCAAAGAGAGCATCGACCTGAAAATGTACTACTACGTCATCGAGAGCCAGTACTCCGAGGGCCTGCCCATCGACGAGGTGGAGGACGCCCAGGCGCTGGCCCAGGACCTGATCTCCACCACCACGGAGAAGGAGAGCCTCCGGGCCATCACCAGCGTGCTGGACCTGTGCCAGAACCTGGAGGAAAAAATCTACCAGATTCAGGCGACGGAGAGCTATGATGAGCGGCAGCTCCAGCTGGAGAACAACGTCTATGTGCTGACCTCCCTGATTCAGGAGTATATGTACAACTATCTGTATTATGAATCCGTCTACCTGAACGAGCTGCAAACCCAGATGACCCACCAAATTGCGGCGGTGGAGGTGGTCATTGTGGCGGCGCTGCTGGTGCTGGCCGGCGCCCTGACCCGGTACACCCTGAAGCTGAGCCGCTCCATCACCGAGCCCATCATCAGCATCTACGATCGGGTGAACCAGATCAGCGCCGGGGACCTGACCCCCCGACAGCCGGTGGCGTCCGGGGAATACGAGCTGTCCACCCTCAGTCAGGGGGTGGAGCAGATGGTGGTGCGCATCAACCAGCTGCTCCAGGAGACCACGGAGAAGCAGCAGAGCCTCCGGAAGGCGGAGCTGGCCCTGCTCCAGGCCCATATCAACCCCCACTTCCTGTACAACACCATGGACACCATCATCTGGCTCATTGAGGCGGGAAAGACCCAGGAGGCGGTGGATATGGTGTCCAACCTGTCCGCCTTCTTCCGCCACTCCCTGAGCAAGGGGGAGGACGTCATCCCCCTTGCCATTGAGGAGCGCCATGTGGCCAGCTATTTGCAGATTCAGCAGGTGCGCTACAAGGACATCATGAGCTACACCATCGACATCGACCCGGAGATTCTGGACGCCCGGCTGCCCAAGCTGACCCTGCAGCCCCTGGTGGAAAACACCCTGTACCACGGCGTCAAGCTGAAGCGGGGCCAGGGCCACATATCGGTGAAGGGCTGGGTGGAGGAGGGCTTCGTCCTGCTGACGGTGACGGACGACGGGGTCGGCATGACCCCCGAACGGCTGGAAGAGCTGCGGCAGGGGATGGAGTCCGGCAGACGGGTGGGCTTCGGCCTGGCCACCGTCCATGAGCGGCTGCGGCTGCTGTTCGGGCCGTCGGCGGGGCTGTCCATCGCCAGCACAGAGGGGGCGGGCACCACCATCACGGTGCGTCTGCCCTACCGGACGGAGGACCCCCAGACAGAGAAGGAGGGTGTGCAATGAAACGGAACCTGATCCTGCTGGCGCTGACGGCAGCGCTGCTCCTGCTGTGGGGCTGCGCCGGGCAGACCGCCGACGCCGGAGACACAGAGGATGCGGAGGAGGACCTCATCGTGGGGGGGGTCTGCCAGGTGGGGGCGGAGGCCGACTGGCGGGTGGCAAACTCCGAATCCATCAAGGCGGTGTTCACCGAGGAGAACGGCTATCAGCTCCTCTTTGAGGACGCCAAGCAGAAGCAGGAGAACCAAATCAGCGCCATCCGCAAGTTCATTCAGCAGAAGGTGGATTACATCGTCCTCATGCCCATCAGCGAGACGGGGTGGGACTCCGTTTTGCAGGAGGCCAAGGACGCCGGCATCCCGGTGATTCTGGTGGACCGGATGGTGGACGTGGCGGACGAGAGCCTGTACACCGCCCACGTTGGCTCCGACTTCGAGGCGGAGGCGGCGCTGGCGGTGGACTGGATGGAGGAGACCTATGGGGAGGAGACGGTGAACATCGTCCACTTGCTGGGCACCGTAGGCTCCACCGCCCAGATCGGCCGGACAGAGGTGCTGGAGGAGGCGGTGGCCGCCCACGACGGCTGGACCATCCTGACCCAGCTGGAGGGACTTCACCCAGGCCAAGGCCTACGAGGTGATGTGCGCATACCTCTCCACCGGCAAGCCGGACATTCAGGTGGTGTACTGCGAGAATGACAATGAGGCCTACGGCGCCATCGAGGCCCTGGAGGAGTACGGCTATACCTGCGGGGAAGGGGGCGTGGCGGTGATCTCCTTCGACGCCACCGGCACCTGCCTGACCCTCTGCCTGGAGGGGAAAATCGCCCTGGCGGTGGAGTGCAACCCCCTGCTGGGGGAGCTGGTGGAGGAGGTCATTCAGACCCTGGAGGCCGGGGGCACCCCCGCCAAACACACCTATGTGGAGGAGACGTGCTTCAAAGGGGAGGATTTGACGGAGGGATTCATCGCGGAGCGGGGGTATTGAAGCGGTACGCCGGGGGGCGCAGGCGCTGTTCTCCTTAGACAAGGAATGATGAAGGAACAATGTTTTTGCCCTCCGGGCGGGCCCCATTTCTTGCGCCGCCAAGAAATGGGGGAAAGAAGGCGGCTCAAGAGGGAGGCCGGTGGCCCCCCTCTTAAGAATCTCCCCGTATCAGGCTACCGGCTTACGCCTTATCTCTATCTTTAAGTGGTTCCGCAGACAACAGACGATGTGACTTGACACGCACCAAAGCTGCCGCCGATGGCGGCTGGGGAACTTTTTGGTTCTCCTTTGGTCGCTGAAATCTGATTGTCCCACTACGTTTTCCCTCTGGAGAAAGGCGGTGTTTCCTTAACACAGTAGGGGCGCACAGTGTGCGCCCGGCTGCGGTTGGTTCTCTTTGTATTTTTGATTGAGCCACATAGCAATACTTATTGTAATTATTCCTTGTTTATGTCCAGTTTGTATTTAAAGCAACCGGGCTTTTGCAGCCGTGCAGGTTGTGCGGCCCCCCCCGAAAACCAAATCCCATCTGTAATAAGCGAACGCTATATTACAGATGGGATTGATTTTTGCCCGTTGGCGTGGGGAAATTTACTCCTCCTCCGCCTCCTCGGCGGCCTCCGCGTCCGCCTGGGCCTGGGCGTAGCCCTGGGCGGCGCAGAGGATGAAGCTGTCCACATCGTCGCTGTCGCAGAGGTAGACGCAGGTGGTGTCGCCGTTCAGGATGCAGTAGTAGGCGTCGTCGTCCTCGCTGTAAGCGCCGATAGACAGGGTGATTGTGACCTTCTCCCCGTCGTCGCTCTCGTAGCTGACATAGACCTCCACCGGGGCGTCCAGACCGTATTCGGCCAGGGCGTCGCTGTCCGGCTTGAACGCTGCCAGGGCGGTGAAGGATACGCCGTCCAGGTCGTCCGTCAGCTCCCCGCAGAAGGCGTCCTCGGTGATGTCCTCGCCGTCCAGCATCCAGTAGTACTCGGTGGTGACCTCCGGCTCCACGCCGCTGGAGGCGTCGCCGTCGTCGCTCTCCACCTCCACGGTGGCGGAGGTCACGGTAACGGTGGTTTCCGTGTCGCCGGTGACGGAGAAGGTGGAGACGTTCTCCTCATCCAAATCGGGCCAGCTGGGCAGGTTCGCCATATCGTACAGGGTGACGTCCATGGCGGTGGCCAGGGTGCTGTCAATGGTGTAGATGGTCTCGCTGTCCCCCTCCAGCATGGCGTAGTAGTCGCCGTCGGAGGAGGTGGCGCCGATATACAGGGTGGCGGAGCTGCCGTCGCTGTCGCTGACGGTCAGGGTGTAATCCGGCTCCTCCAGGCCGTAGGAGGACAACTCCTCCGCGGCGGTGAAGGAATAGGTGGCCTCCAGCTCCTCCAGGGCGGAGACGATGGAGGTAATTGTGCTGTCGTCCAGGTCGAAGTCGGAATCCCCGTCATAGGTCCAGGTCTCGTCGTCCGTCTTCAGGAAGGTCAGGGCCTCGGTGGAGGGGCTGGAGAAGGTCACGGTGGTGGGAGAATCCACCGTCTCCACATAGATCCTGGCGGCCTCCTCCTCGGCGGCGGCCAGATATTCGGAGATGAGGTTGCCGGCCGTTATCCCCAGCAGCAGGAGGATCACCGCCAACAGGGCGATCAGCATGCCAATCAGCTGCTTTTGCTTTTTTTGCTCATAGACGGCCTCCCTTACAGTTTCCGCCGCTTCATCCAGCGGAGGAAGCCCAGGGCTACGCAGACCAGGGGCAGCACCGCCACATACAACAGGCTCCACATTCCGGCGTTGGAGGAGGTGTTATAGGTCACCTCCAGGCTCTTGGAGGCGATGGAGATGGTGCTGACCTCCTCAAAGCCGGCGGTCAAGTTGTTCATGAACACCTGGAGGTTCACGATGGAGTCGCCATAGGAGGCGTTGATGTCATCGTCCAGCAGGGCGGCGCAGGAGTAGACGGTGAAGCGGCTGGTGATCTCCGTATCCTCTTCCTCGGCGTCCTCCTCAGCCTCCAGATCGGAGGAGGCGGCGCTGTCGTCGTCGTCCTCAGCCTCGGTGTCAGAGCTGTCGGCGTCCTCATCCTCGTCCTCGGATTCCACGGTGATGGTCTGGGTGGCGGTGGCGGCCAGAACGTACTCGCCCTCGGTGTAGTTGTACTCGTCCACCACGGCGATGCCGTAGTCCGAGGTGGTCAGGAAGGTGTCCAGGTCGATGGTGTCGTCCTCCAGGTCGGTGGTGGTCATGCCCAGGGCGTAGCCGGCATAGCTGCCGTAGAGCAGCACCAGGCTGTCGCTGGAGAGGCCGTCGGCGGCGTCAGAGGAGGTGTCCAGCTCCGGGAAGAACACAAAGTAGCTCTGGGCGGCAGCCATGTAGCGGCTCTCATCGCCCACATAGCCGTCCACCAGCTCCAGGCCGTAGTCCGCCATCAGGGCGTCCAGGTTGAGGTGTTCAAAGTCCTGGGAGGCCAGAATCAGCTCCACCTGTCCGCCGGAGGCCAGGTAGTCCCGGATGATCTCCAGCTCCTCAGTGGTGATGTCGCTGGTGGGCTGATTGATCATCAGCACGTCGCAGTCCTCCGGGAAGTCCTCCATCAGCAGGCTGACCTCGGCGGTGCCAAAGTGGCTCTTGGTCAGCAGGTCGGTGACCTCGCTGCCCAGGCTGCTCTCCCCGTGGTTGGTGGTCAGGTAGATGGTGTAGCTGCTGTCGGACACCACCTGGTCGATGGCGGAGACCAGCTGGCCCTCGCCGTCAAACTCGCTGTAGGAGGTGGTGCCGTAGTAGTAATAGTAGTACCAGTCCAGCACAAGGATGTCGTCAAAGGTCACGTTGGTCTGGTTGCCGGTGGCGTCGCAGAGGACCATGATGGAGTCCGCGTCGCAGTCATACTCCGTCAGCAGGGAGGGGTACTCGGTGGGGTCCTTGTAGGTCACGGTGACGTGGTCGCTGAGGGCGGCGAACTTCCGCAGGAAGGTGGAGATGCGGGTGTCGGTGTCGTCCTCACTGGCCAGCACCAGCAGCTCCACATCGGTGTCCAGAGCCTCCATGTACTCCTTGGTGGTGTCGGACATGGAGTAGATCTGAGTGTTGGAGATGTCCAGCTGCGTATAGGCGGTGGGCAGCTGGGCGATGGCGATATTGAAGATAATGACGATGGCCACCACCAGGGCAATCATCCCCGCGGAGAACAGGCCGTTCTTCCGGTTGGCGGAAAGGGCCTTCCGCTGGGCAGGGGCCTTGGTCTTGCGGGCCTTTTTCGTTTTCTCAGACATAGTTGATTCCCCTCCTTTTAGTGCCAGCGGCGTCTCTGGATGACCTGAACGGTCAGGAAGAGCATCAGGGCGGTAATGGACAGCAGCATCAGCACGCCGGGGATGTCGAACACCTGATACTCCGCAAAGTTCAGCAGCACCCCGGTGAAGGAGAAGCCGGAGAGGATATTGGGCACCAGGCTCTCAAACCAGCTGCTGTCCACCAGGTAGCAGACCACGGTGACCACCGCCAGGCCGCCACCCACCCCCACAGACAGGACGTGGGCCGAGGTCAGGCTGTCCAGCAGCAGGCCGACAGCGATGGAGGCGATGAGCAGCAGGATGAAGGAGCCGGAGGCGGTGGTGGGCAGGAAGGACACGATGGAGTCCCATAGGTGGAGCACCAGCAGGATGCCGAAGGTGCCCACGGCGGCGATGACCTGGCTCTCGGTGGCGGCGGAGATCAGGATGCCGATGGAGATGTAGGCCGCGCCCAGCACGAAGAAGCACAGCAGGGTGCAGTAGTCCGTCAGGAAGTACACCTCGCCGGAGCTGCCTGCGGCGATCTTCATAATCAGAGGGCAGAAGGCGAACAGCACGCAGGGGACGGCGAACACCGTCATCACCGCGCAGAACTTCCCCAGCACCATGCCGGTGACGGTGACGGGGCTGGTTAAGAGCAGCTGGTCGGTGCGGTTGTGGCGGTCCTCGCTCATCACCCGCATGCACAGCAGGGGGATGGCGATGAGGAACAGGAACAGGGCGTAGTACAGGGAAATGGCAAAGCTGGGATAGCCGTTCAGCAGGTTGTAGGCCATGAAGTACAGGCCCACGCAGGCCAGCATGAAGGCGACACAGATGCTGCCAATCATGCCGTTATAGAAGGAGGCAAGCTCCCTCCGGTAAATTGCTTTCATTGTGCATCCTCCTTATCGTCCCCGGCATCTTCTGCGGGGGATTCCTCAGCCGCATCGGAAAGGGCGTCCTCCGGCGGCGCTGCGGCATACAGGTCATCGGGCTCCGGCGCTTCCCCGTCTTCCGGCAGCTCCACGGCGTACAGGTCGTCGAACTCCGGTTCCTCCGTTTCCTCCAGGGCGGCGGTGTGGGTGTTCTCCTCGGTGGTGGCGGGGGATTCCGGCGCGTCCAGGGCGGCCTCCTCCGCGGTGGGATGGCGGCGGAGCAGGCGGCGGCGCTTCTTCTCCCCGGCGGCGGGCTGATTCCGGTCGTCGGTCAGCTCCAGGAACACCTTCTCCAGGTTGGCCTCGGTCTGCTTCATCTCCAGGATGGGCAGGCGGGCGTCGGCCAGGGCGTAGAACAGGGTCTCCCGCAGGTCGGCCCCCTGGGCCTGCTCCAGGGTCACGGCACAGGTGCCGTCCTCCTTGGGCGTGACCTTCAGGGCGCGGATGCCGTCCACAGCGGACAGGGCAGCGGTGATGTCCTCCTGACCGCCCTTCACCACCAGGTTCAGCCTGGAGGAGCCTCTCAGGGTCTCCTCCAGATGCTCGGCGGAGTCATTGGCCACCAGGCGGCCGTGGGAGATGATGAGGATCACATCGCACAGCTCCTGCACCTCGCTGAGGATGTGGGAGGAGAGAATAACGGTGTGCTCCTTGCTGAGCTGGCGGATCAGGTCACGGATCTCAATGATCTGCTTGGGGTCCAGGCCCACGGTGGGTTCGTCCAAAATGATAATGGGCGGGAAGCCCAGGATGGCCTGGGCCAGCCCCACCCGCTGACGGTAGCCCTTGGACAGATTCTTGATGAGGCGGCCGGACACGTCGGTGAGCCGGGCCATCTCCTCCACGGCCTGCACCTGCTCGGCCCGCTTGTCTTTGGGCACCTTTTTCAGCTCGGCGCAGAACATCAGATATTCCTTCACGGTCATGTCCATGTACAGCGGGGGCTGCTCCGGCAGGTAGCCGATGCAGGCCTTGGCCTCCTCCGGCTCCTCCAGCACGTTATGGCCGTTGACGATGATGTCCCCCTCCGTGGCAGAGAGGTAGCCCGTCATCATGTTCATGGTGGTGGATTTCCCCGCACCGTTGGGGCCGAGAAAACCGTAGATTTTCCCGTCCTCGATGGTCAAATTCAGGTGATCTACCGCAAGGTGGCTCCCATAACGTTTGACCAGATTTTTTAGTTCGATCATTCATGTTCCTCCTTCGCGGCGGGATGTGGGGCCGCCGGGTCGATGTACAGTATAGGATACTCACACAATCTTAAATTGAACTGAAACGGAGCTGAAAGACAAAGAAGAGCACAAAACCCGGCCTGTTTGTGGAAAACAGGCCGAGAGGCGTTGGGATTTTGCGGGGCTGGGCGGGGGAAGATGGGAGAGTTATGCACAGATGTGGAGGGAACTGTGGAAAAGGGGGTGTTGGGTGTTTGCCGCCCCTACAAAAAAGCAAAGATTTAGGATTCACACTGTACTACGGAGAGGCGGGAAACGCATCGCCCCATCCATCGCCCTACAGAAAAGTGAAGATTTCCCCTTCTCCCGCCGGATTGTAAGGATTTGTTTCTTGCTTTACCGGAACGCTTGTGCTAGAGTATAGGTATCCCAGCAGGTAAATTTTTCTGAATACCATGCCTGTGTTCCAGTTCCGGGAGGATCGGAGGTTTCCCCATGAATACAGAGGAAAAGACAAAAAGCAATACCAAACTGTACCTTGTGCTGATTATCGCCATTGTCCTGGTGATCCTGGCCTTTGGCTATCTGATGGGGGCCCGGTACTACGCCACCCACTTCCCCAGAAACACCACCGTCAACGGCATTGACGTCAGCAATACCACGGCGGACAACGTGAAGCTGGCCCTGAACAGCAACGTCCAGTCCTACGTCCTGACCATTCAGGAGCGGGACGGGGTGACGGAGACCGTCACCGCCGCCGATGTGGGCATGACCTATCAGGACAACGGCGAGGTGGATGCGCTTTTGGCCAGCTACAACCCCTACGCCTGGCTGTTCGACTGTCTTTCAACGGATGAACACACCATCTCCGCCGATGTGCAGATTGATGAGGACACCGCCAGGGCGTCCCTGGCCCTGCTGGATTGCTTCAACGACGCCCTGATCACCGAGCCGGAGGACGCCTGCCTGGTGATAGACGGCGGGGAGTACTACATCCAGTCCGAGGTCTACGGCAACCGGCTGGATGAGGACAAGGCGGTGGGGGTGCTGCTGGAGGCCTTGGCCGCCGGCGCGACAACCGTGGACCTGGACGCCGAGGGCTGCTACATCGACCCCGAAATCACCAGCGAGGATGCGGAGCTGCAATCCCAGTTCGCCCAGCTGGACGTGCTGCTGGGGGCAGAAATCACCTTCGACTTTGAGGACGACCGCATTGAGGTGGTGAACGCCGAGGTCATCGCGGACTGGCTGGTGCTGGACGAGGACGGCATCTACAGCCTGGACAGCGACCTGGTCTACGACTGGGTGAAGACCCAGCTGGCCTATCAATATGACACCTTCGGCCTGACCCACACCTTCACCACCAGCGCCGGAAACACCATCACCCTCACCGGCGGGGACTACGGCTGGTGCATCGCCCGGCAGGACACCACGGACAAGCTCATTGCGGCCATTGAGAACGGCGAGGTCACCGATATGGACCCGGAATACCAGTACGAGGCCAAATACCGGGGCATCAATGACATTGGGGACACCTATGTGGAGATCTCCATCAGCCAGCAGACGGTCTGGTGCTACAAGGACGGGGAACTGGTGGTGAAAACGGCCTGCGTCACCGGCAACCCCAACAAGGGCAACGGCACCCCCTCCGGCAGCGTCTGGGCCATTGACGCCAAGAAGAGCCCCGCCACCCTGGGCACCCTGGACACCATGGGCTATGAAAGCCCCATCACCTATTGGATGCCCTTCACCGGCAACGTGGGCCTCCACGACGCGGACGGGTGGCGCAGCTCCTACGGCGGCTCCATCTACCAGACCAACGGCAGCCACGGCTGCGTGAACCTGCCCCTGAGCGCCGCCGAGCTGATTTACAACGCGGTGGAAATCGGCACGGCAGTCATCGTCTACGACTAAGAGGTGCCTATGAACAGGAACTTTCTGCGGGCCGCAGCGCCCGCCCTGCTGCTGGCGGCGGTCCTGTGGGGCTGCGGCAGCGGGGAAGAGGCCATGAGCAGCGCAGCCTCCTCCGGCGTAACCGGGTTGGAATCCTCCTACGGCGTCTCCCCGGAGGTTGGGGAGGATGCCGGGGACGGGTCAGACGCGGAATCTTCGGTGGAGGCAGCACCCGCGGCCCAGACGGAGGACGGAGTAGAGGACACCCCGGTCAGCAGCGCCCTGATCCCCGAAAATCTGACGGAGCAGTATGCCGCCCTGCTGTCCGGCCTCTGGGTGGACGGCGACGGCGACAGCTACTATATCAATGCCGACGGCTCCGGCAGCCTGTACCGGACAGGGGCGGAGGAGCCGGACAACTTCACCTGGAGCGTGCTGGCGGAGCAGGAGGGAGATGCGCTGCTCTACCTGTTCTTCACCGGCGCGGAGGCGGCGGAGCGCTACCTCCCCGTCTTTGACGAAGGCAGCCTGACCCTCTGCGACCCCGACACCGGGGAGGCGGTCATCCTCCTGACCGTGGGGGAGACCTTCGGGTGACTGCCCGCCCCCCAGGGCGAACGTTCCCTTACGGGCGCATAAGGTGCGCCTGTAAGGGTTTCGTATTCGGTGGAGGGCCACGCGGCGTTCCGCCGGCTCGGCATGCACTGAATCTTTACTTTTCTGTAGGGGCGGCCCCTGGCCGCCCTCGGAAACCGCCTGCTCACCCCGGGCGGCCAAGGGCCGCCCCTACAAAAAAGCAAAGATTTAGGCTTCACGCTCCAGTAGGGGCGCACGATGAATGCGCTACTCTGACAGAGCAACTGCCCCGGCTGGAACTTCAGCCGGGGCAGTTGAAATGATGAAGATATTTTTCAAGTATCATAATCTGTGCAACTGTAGGCTTGGACAAGCCATATTTTCAGAAAAAGCAATGCTTTTTATTGAAAACCATATTATCCCGTCACGCCGTGCTGTCAATGATTTCCTGCAATTCTGCCAGCTTTTCAAAAAAGGCCGCATAGTCCACCTCATCTAACACGTCCTCATAGGTGATTTCAGCGGCAGAGATGGCATTGCTGATGGCAGCACTGAACAGGCTGCTGGCGTAATCCTCCTTCACGCTGTCCAGATTTTCATCTCCCAAAGGAAGGCGGAGCACCACAAAGTAACCGTAACTGGTGGCATCGCTCATGCCCACCTGATACTCCTCCAGATTCAAAACCGCGTCGCTGAAGCCGTCCACCAGACTGCTGGAAGGCGTGACATAGAACTCCTCTGTGTTGCCGTCGTAATTCAGCTCCTCCTGTTGGGTCTGGAACGCCTCCACCAGCGCATCACCGCTGAGCTGGGACAGGGACTGATAGCAGTCCTCTGCTTCGGCCTGCACCGCCTCCAACTCCTCGTCCTCCAGGGCGTTGCCGTCGTCGTCAAGGCCGTAGAACAGGATGTAGCGGCAGTTGTAATACCCATTTTCATCGGCGTAATCCTCCGCCGCTTCATCGGTGATTTCTTCCTCTCCGCCTTCACCATAAACCATCTCCTGATAGGCATTGCCGTAAATGGTGCAGGTGAAGAGTTCCTCCATTACCTCTGGGTTAGCCCCTACATAGAGTATATCTGACTCAACAATACTCTCTAAAGACTCGTTTAAAGAGGTTTGATTCTCCTCGCTAAAGGTAACACCGGCTGACTCCGCCAAATTTCGGGCGGCGGTCATCTGAACTGCCGCGTTCTCCGCAATTTGAAGGAAAAAGTCGGTATAAGTCATGTCATCGCTGTAGCTGTCCTCCAGGCTGATGTCGTAGCCATAATAGGAGAACATACTCATGTAGTAGGTTTCATAATAGCCCAAAAAATAGATGAGCATATCGGCGGTGATGTCTGTCCCATCCAGTGTCATTACCACAGTGTCATTGGTCAGTGTCCCATCGGTCAGATAGGCCACGCAGTCCTCCCGCGCTTCGCTGGGTACGGCGGCCAGAATAGCCGCCTCCTCGCTGTCCAGGCTGGAGCTGTCCTCCGCCTCGGAGGATACGCTGCCAGAGCTGGTTTCACCTTCGGTGATGCTGCTATCTCCCGCTCCGCCGCAGGCGGTCAGGGAAAACGCCGCTGCTAACGCCAGCAGCAAGGCGATAATTTTTTGTTTCATTGGATTCGCCTCCGTTGTTTTAATGAAGAACCTTGCGCTTTCAAATTCTCCGTCTGGGTTTCATAGTTGGTTTCAGTTCGAGTTTGCGTCAGAATAGGTTCGTTTCATCCTATCCTGTGAAATCCCCGCACGTCCAGGGGAAGCATCCGGACGTGCGGGGTAAGGAGGAAACTGCGGGGGATATTTGGCGCTGTGCGCCAGGGAAGCGGCCCCCGCGGGGTCTTGTGTTGTTCGGATGTGATTTGCTCGTTAAATCAGAGCCAGAATCAGATAGACCAGCATACAGACGGCCAGCACCAGGTTGGCAATGGTCAGGTTCTTCCGCTCCTTGCTGACCGCCATCACGATGACGTAGGAGATCGCGCCCAGAGCCACGCCGACAGCGATATTGTTCAGCAGGCCGATACCCACCACAGCGGCGGCGAAGGGAATCATTTCCGCCAGTTTGGCGGTGTCCACCTTGCGGATGCCCTTCAGCATGGACGCACCCACCAGCACCATGATCAGGTCGGCAAAGACGTAGGCGTCCTGGACGTAATAGGCCAGCTTGGTCTCGGTCTCGCTGACCCACATCCCTGCGCCATTGGTTTTGGTGGCGAAGAGCAGGGTGAAGATCCAGACGAACAGGGCCACCAGGAAGCCCAGGGAGGTCGCCACCGAGCTGAGGCCGGTCTTGCCGCCGTCCTCGGTGTCCACGGAGGACTGGGTGCCCACAGCGGTGGGGGAAGCGCCCAGCACAGGAGCTGCGACGTTCAGGGCTGCGCTGACCACCAGGGCCTTCTGCTCGCCCTTGGCGGCGTAGTCCTCATCCTCATAGCCGCCCACCACTGCGGCGGCCTTGGTGTTGCCCAGGTTGGTGTACAGACCCAGGAACAGGAAGGTCAGCACGCCCTGGAGGAAGAACATGGGGACGGAGCCGCCCGCCTCGGTGTAGGCGCTGAAGTCGAAGCCCTCAGTGAACAGTGCGCCGATGTTCAGAGATGCGATGCCGGTGGTGATATTATAGGGGTTGGCGCCGTCGGTGGCCACCACCACGTTCAGACGCTCATAGACGATGGTGGAAGCGGTCTGGCCGCCCACAAAGTAGTTCATGTAGAGCAGTACGCCGCCGACCCACATGGCCGCAATCAGCAGGCCGAAGGTGGCGAAGGCGGGCTTTTTGCGCCCTGTAGCCTTCAGCAGGATGAACAGGAAGGTGGCCCCGATCATCAGCTCGAAGTAATAGGTCTGCAAAGTGGTAAAGTCGGAGGTCGTCGCCAGCGCACCGTCGGCGGTCAGGATGCCGCTGTTCTCCAGGGCGGTGAGCATAACGTAGATGCCGATGCCTACAGGCAGCGCCTTGCGGACTCCTTCCGGCAGAGCGTTCACAAAGATATTTTTCAGGGGGGTGACTACGATTACCAGATAGATAATCGCGGCCACGAAGGTGACTGCCATCAGGTTGGCGTAGGTCAGGCCGGTATCGGTGCCCAGCATGGAGATCAGCACCGCGCTGAGGCCCATGTTGGCGGTCATGACCAGGGGCAGGTTGCAGAGGATACCCAGCAGCAGGCTGCCGATGAAGCAAATCAGGGCAACGGCCAGATAGGAACCGGCGTAATTGCCGTAGGCGGAGCCGATGATCTGGGTGTTCATCATCAGTGCGCACACCGCAATGCAGAATGCGCCGAGGCCCGCGCCGATTTCGGACTTCATGGTGGTGCCTCTGTCAAGGTGGTGGAAGAATTTGTTCAGGGCCAGGCTGATGCCGCTGGGGCCTTTCACCTTGACCTCTTCTTCCTCCTCTTCCAGGAGTTCTTCTTCCTCTTCCAGGGTTTCATTTGCCGTTTCGTTCACTTCCACGGCTTCCGTCGTTTCTCGTGCCATTGCATTCGCTCCTATTCATTGTCATTGAGTGGGGGAGGGCGGCCAGCGGCCGCTGGCCGCCCTGATGGTGGATGCTTGCAATATAGTAGGAGGTGACTATTTACTTCTTGGCCTTGGCCTTCTTCTTGCCGCCGTTGACAGCGGGGAGGACGAAGCACACCACGGCGGTAATGACCATGCCGGCAATCAGCACAGCGTCCACAGCGTACTGGATGGTCTTCCAGCTCTGAGTGCTGGAGGTGGTGCTGCTGGTGCTGCTGGTGGTGGAGGAGGTACCCGTCGCTCTGGAGCGGCAGTACTGGTACAACATATGCTTGGTGGTCTGACGGAGCAGGTAGGTGCCGTAGTTGGTGGAGGTGGCGTCGCCTTCATACTCGTAGTAGGTGTCCACGGTGGAGCCGCCCAGCTGGCCTTCCACGCCGCCGAACAGGCCTGCGCCGGGGGACATGACCCAGGCATAGGGGCCGACGCCGTCGGTGATGATCATGCCGTTGAAGCCCCACTCACCCCGGAGGATGGTCTGATACAGGCCGTAGTGGAACTGGGAGATGCCGTCACGGTTCAGGGAGGACATGATGCCCAGGGCGCCCTCGCCGTCCTCATAGGTGCCGGACTCGGTCTCGTCATCGGGGATAAAGACGGTCTTGACGCAGATCTCGTAGTCCTTCAGGTAGATCTCACGGGCAGCCTGCTCGGAGAACCAGGTGATGTTGCCGTCACGGTTGGTGTCGTTGTCGTTCATAGCCATGTGCTTGATGTACACGGCGATGCCGGAATCCTGGAGGCCGCAGACCTCAGCGACGCCCATCATGCCGCCCAGGAAGCCATCCTCGGAGAAGTACTCGAAGTTACGGCCGCCGAAGGGAGTGCGGTGAGTGTTCATGGCCGGGGCGTAAGCGCCGGACAGGCCGTTCTTAATGGACTGGTGGGCATAGGCTACGCCCATCTGATAGAGCAGGTAGGGGTTCCAGGTGGAGGCATTCACAACAGCGGAGGTGAACCAGGTGTTCACGCCGTAGCTGTTGTTGCCGTTGCCGGATTCGCCGGGGCCGTCCACCACAGAGGTCTGGGCCTTGTTGACGGACTCCACAGCGGGGGTCTGCCAGCCCATGCTGCCGGCGACGGTGATCTGCTCGTCCAGGGTGGTCTGGTCAACCAGGTAGGACCAAATCTCGTTGTCATAGGAAGCGGTCTCCAGAATGACGCAGTCCACATCCAGACGCATGGAGGTCTCTTCCTCAGTGACCTGATAGTTGCCGTCCTCGTCCACAACGGGGTCGCCGTTGTCGTCTACGACGACATAGTAGGTCTTGCCGTACTCGATGGCGTGATCCTCCACCTCATCGTCGTAGAGGTAGCGCTCATCGTTCTGGTCCAGCCCCTCCCAGGTCGCCTCGGTGGCGTAGACCAGGTAGCTTGCGCCGCCGACATACTTGGTGACGGTCTTGGTGACCTTCTCGCCGTTTTCATAGGTCTCATAGGTGTACTCCACGCTGCCGAGGGCGGGGCAGGCCAGCACTTCCACCAGACCCTCGCTGAGGGCCTCGGTCTTGCAGCTGGACTCGTGGGTCATGATGACGGCCATGCCGCCCTCAAAGTCGCTGCGGTCCAAGTAGCCGTCCAGCATGTTGCCGTCGCCGGCGTCCACGTCGCTGAGGGCCACGGTGGCAACCTGCTCGTCGCTGTCACGGGCGCCTACGCCATCGTCGTTGTAGACGATGGTCTCGTCCAGGGTGGCGGTGACAGCATCGGTGGCGTCGTTATGGGCATCAAAGGCCACATGGAACTTGTACTCGCCCTTCTCCAGCACATAGCAGCCGTAGCCGTAGGAGTCGAAGGAGGCCAGATCGTCGGTGTCAAACTCGATGGTGTACTCTGCGGACTCGCCGGCGGCCAGCTCGGCGGTCTTCTGGAAGCCGATCAGCACCTTACTGGACTTCTGGAGGCCGGTGCCGCTGATGCCGCAGTTCTCGTCGGTGTTATAGGGGGCTTCCAGATAGATCTGGACAACGTCCTTGCCCGCCACAGTGCCGGTGTTGGTGACCTTTACGGTGATGCTGCTGGTGGAATGGGCAGTCAGGTCAATGTTACTGTCCACCACCTCATATTCAAATGTGGTATAACTTAGGCCGTACCCGAATGGGTATTGCACAACTTCATCGTATCCTGAGGCTGTGCCGTTTTTCCATTCATGTGTGGTGAAGTATTCGCTGTCGAAGTAGCCCTCTGCGTAAGCGGTCTCATACCAGCGGTAGCCGACATAGATGCCTTCCTCGTACTGATAGTAGCCGAAGTTGCTGGACTGGTCGAAGCCGGTGACGATCTCGGACACGTTGGTGTAGGTATTGTCGTCATTGTTGTAGAAGGAGGGCATGGTGGACATATCATAGGCATAGGTGTCCGCCAGGTGGCCGGAGGGGTTCACGTCGCCCACCAGAATCTGGGCCACGGCGACCAGGCCGGCCTCGCCGGGATGGCCGATCCACAGGCAGGCGTCCACGCCGTATTCTTCTTCCTCGATCTCGCCCAGCTCCATGGCTGCGGAGGAGTTGATCAGGACGATAACCGTCTCATAGTTCTCGTTGCAGAACTTCAGCAGGTCCTTCTCGTCCTCGCTGAGCTGCAGATAGGTGGTGCCGGTGGAGGCGACGCCGTCGCCGTCATAGTCCATGGTGGGGGAAGCGCCCTCAGCGCCGGAACGGGCGAAGGTGACGATGACCACATCGTTGTAGCCGTCCTCCATAAAGTCGTCCTTGTCCCGCTCGTAGACCTCAACGGCGAACTCGCAGACCCGGGTGTAACCGCCCCAGTCGCCGTTACCGTAGTTGTCCTTGTTTTCGGCATAATCGGAGCCGGTGAAGGTGGCGAGCTCACCGGTGCCGGTGTGGCCGTAATAGTCCTCAGTGGTGTCCACGTTCCGGGCACCGCCGACGGCCTGCTCCAGCCACTCCCAGGCCTTCTCGTTGACGTCCAGGTACATCTCGGTGCTGGTGCTGTCAGAGCCGTCGTCCTTGGTGCCGGTGAAGGCTTCGTACATGGAGTAGGTGTACTCGTCATACTTGCCGCCTGCGGAGCCGGTGCCGCCATTGATGTAGTTATAGCTCATGGCGCCCAGGATGGTGACCTTGGTCCCCTTCTCCAGAGGCAGGGTGTTGTTTTCGTTGCGGAGCAGGACTGCGCCCTCTCCTTCCAGCTCGGTGACGATTTCACGGCCTTCGGCCAGGAGCTCCATCTCATCGTAGCTGGTCTCGTCGTCATCGCCGGTGCTGGTGGTCGTGCCGCTGGAGCTGGTGCCCAGATAGCTCGACAGGGTGGTGCCGAAGGTGTTCATCAGGACGTTGACCATCATGGTGATAACCAGCAGGACCGCGATGGTTACGATGCCAGGAACTAGCTTTTTGTTCTTTTTCATAACAGTTTCATTCCTCCTAATTGTTATGATGCTGTTGGTTTGCGGACGCCGATGGGTATGCCTCCTTTCCTCGTTGACTGGGTTTTGCGGTATTCCGGGTCGGGGTACCGCTCCCGAACCCTCTTGACACAATTAGTTTACAAATTTTTAAGGCTGCTTTCAGGAATTTGGCACGATTGGCCGAAAATCCGGCACAATTGGTTTTGAGAATGTGTTTGCCTGTTTTGCAGGCAAAAAAGGCCGCAGCCCGGACAATGCCGGGCTGCGGTTTGTTGGTTCTGACGGAAGTGCCATTTACTCCGCCTGCTCCAGGGCTTCCCCCTGGGGCAGCGGAATCAGAATTTGCAGGGAAAAGATATGGTCTGTGGACTGAATGGCGATGTCCCCGCCGTACTTTTCCGCCGTGCTGCGGATGCTTTTCAGGCCGATGCCGTGATCCTGCTTGTTGGCCTTGCTGGTGGCAGGGAGGCCGTCCTCCAGGGACACCCTGCCCTGGCAGTAGTTCCGCACCCGAATCATCAGGAGCTCTTTCTCAGTGTACACCGCCACCTGAATGACCCGCTGGGCTCTGTCCTCCAGCTTGCTGACCGCTTCGATGGCGTTGTCCAGGGCGTTGCCGAACATGGTGTACAGGTCGATTTTGTCCAGGAAGTCCAGCTGGCTGCCGTCCGCCATACAGGTCATGTTGATGTGCCGCCCCTCGCACTGGAGGCTCTTTTCCGTCAGCACGATGTCCAGAGCACGGTTGCCGGTTTTCATGGCGGAGTCGTAAATCAGCACCGCATGTTCCATCTCCTCCAGCTGCCGGTCAATCTCCACCTCGTCCTTCAGCTGACGGATGGCCTCCATCTGGTGCTTCAGGTCGTGGCATTTCCGGTTGATCAGGTCGATGTTCTCCTGGGACAGCTCATATTGCTCCTTTTGCAGCAGCCAGAGCTGACGGCTCAGGACCAGCTCCATCTCCGTCCGCTGCAATATCTCCAGGCTGTTTTGCAGCAGCAGAACGACGATGCACACCGCGCATACCACCCACCGGTAGACGGTGATCATGTTGGCGTTGAGCTGATTGTTCTCCCCCAGCAGCCAGAAAATGACCTGATAATTGGCCAGGACGGTGAAGAGAATCATCATCAGCCCGTGGAGGGCCAGGTGGCCCTTTGGGATGGGGGCCGTCTGACTGTACCGCACGGCGGGCAGCAGCAGCCCGTATACGCAGCAGGCCACCCCTACCACCAGTACGGCATAGTATAGCAGGCTCAGGCAGAGCCCCAGCACAGTCTCCGAAGTGAGCCGCAGGACCTGCGTTTGCAGCGGGATGAAGGTCTGCGTGACCAGCTCCGCCAGGAAATAGGCCCAGGAGGCGTAATAAAAGATGTGTGACCCGTCTGTCTTTCGGGTCAGCGCCAAATACAGCAGGGTGAACACCAGGCAGATGGGCGCTTCCAGCGCAGTGGAGGCATTGTCGGAGTCCACCAGGAGGTAAAGCACCGTCTGGGAGGCCGCCACCATCAGCAGGAGGAGCAGGACATGGAGCGCCTTCCCATGCCTGCGGGGGTGGGCATGGCACAGCACCTCCACCGCTGCCAGCTCACAGAGGAACCGCAGAAGGTTTGGCTCATTAGAAAGGTACTGCATCAGCTCATGCAATGTCATTGTTGATCCCTCCAATATAGTTGGACAGGGCGGACAGGAACTCCTTCCGCTTCTGACGGCTGATGGGCACCCGGTCCGGCCCCACAATGGCCAGATCCCCCTGGATACCGGACACATGGGCCAGGTTCACCAGATAGCTGACCCCGCTGCGGACGAAGGACTTGCCGGACAGCTGCTCCGTCATGTTCTTCATGGTCTCCCGCACCTCATAGATGCCGTCAACGGTGTGAACGCGAAGATTGTGCCGCTCACTTTCAATATAGCAGATGTCCCGCAGCTGCACCCGTTTCATGCCGTCCTCCCAGGGCAGCAGCAGGGAGGCCCCGGCCTCCCGCCGGGACAGGGTGCGCAGGGCGTCCTGCATCTCCATGGCGAAGCTGTAATAGTTCACCGGTTTCAGCAGATATGCCTGGGCCCGCACCTTATAGCCCTGGATGGCGTATTGAGCCATGTTGGTGATGAAAATGAGGATGACCTCACTGTCCTGCTCCCGCACCTTCATGGCGGTGCGCATCCCGTCGATGCCGGGCATTTCAATGTCCATCAAAATCACGTCATAGACGGGCGTGTAATCGAAGAGCAGCTTCGCCCCGCTCTCAAAGGCCGTCACCTGAAACGCACATCCCTGCTCCTCAGACAGCTTGTCCAGATAGGCGCAAATCGTATTCCGCTGCTCCAGCTCATCCTCCACCACTGCAATCCGAACCATGATTCTCCCCTTTCCCGTGCCTGCGCACTTTTTGCGCGCCCCCGCTTCCCACAGGGGGCGTGGCCAGATAGTTCCTTCTTCTCGTGACGGACCGCGCCCATCACGCTTCATTCGTCCTTATTGTACCGTATTTTGTGCTGCTCTGCAAGGAATTTCTCTGCAATTTTTGCAAAAGGATGGGGTGAAATAGGTTCCAAGTCTGGATGACATCTTTTGCGTAAAGGCAGTACTTTGCAATCGACCTATAGGACTACCTGGCGACTGCCATGTTTGTTTCGCCGCTGGTCGAGCAAAAAGGATAGCAGTTTTTATTAAGGAACCTCTGAATAAAATGAAATTACCCTTGACAAACCTCGTCTCTAAACGCCGCAAACTTGCGCCGCCGAGAAAAGCAGCAAAAGAAGGCGGCTTAAGAGGGGGACCGGTGACCTCCCCCTCTTAAGGGCAACGCCATCAACCTGAGGCGGCAACCCCCTCCACCGGCTGTCGCCGGTGGAGGGGGGTTCTGACAGCGAATGGCTATTCGCTGACGGCTCCGCCCCCCGGCGGAACTTTTTTGAAAAATATCGAACAAATGTTTGCATTTTTCAAACCGCTGTGTTATACTGAGGGCAGAAGCAGATCCCCGTCCCATCCCCCCACGAGAAGGAGCGCCGGCGGTGTCTTATAAACAAAT
>JAJQET010000161.1 GCA_021201515.1 Clostridiales bacterium
ATGAACGACCAGGAACGGCTCACCGACCTGCTGCTCACCGAAAAGAAGATGAGCGGCAACTATAACACCTACGCTTCGGAATGTACCAACCCGAAGCTGCGCAGCAGCTTTCTGCAAATGCTGCAATCCGGCCACACCACCCAGACCGAACTGTACGACGCCAGCGCCTCCCGTGGCTGGTACAAGACCACCCCGGCGGACTGCGCCAAGGTGGGCGAAGTAAAACAGAAGTTTCAGGCTATGGGCTGAACGGGTATCCCTGCCCGCTGAGCCGGAACCACAGGGCCCCTCCCGGTACCGCCCGAAGCAGAATAGGGCCGGGAGGGGAAAGGCCTGCCCCGGCTGCCAGGGGAACCGGTCGAGGTAGCCCGCCCCCTCCGCGCGCCACTGGCCCCGGGCCGGGGCGCGGCGGAGGGTTTGCGCTAGGCTCTCCTCCCGGAACTGGAGGGGGAGGGTGTCCAGCCGCTGCCATGGAGCGGATTTGGGCGGCGGCTCGTCCCCGGTCACCAGTGCCCGCTCCGGATCAGGCACCCCCCAGCGGCTCAGTTCCCCGGCGGAGCGCTGGCGGCTCAGGGTCAGCCGGTCCCCCTCCGGCATCAGCGTCCCCAGGAGCAGGCGGCGCTCCCCCTGCTCCAGCCACACCTTGCACACCTCCGGACGGGGGCTCCAGGCCGGGCAGTCCGCCTGAAAGCGGACGTACATTCCCTGGCCGGTGCAGCGCACCTCACCCCGTTGGACGGCTCCTCCGTCCGGACTGCGTTCATATAGCGGTATCCTCTGCTCCAAAGCTGTCGCCCCCTGATGGTTTTTATGCGGGGGTGAGCAGGAACAGAACACCTTCTCTTGACTGGAACTATCATCATTAAGAACATTGCACTTCTTAGGAAAAATTGATAAAGGAAATAAGTTTTTGCCCTTGCCAGGGCGGGGCCTACTTTTCTCGCTCCGCCGAGAAAAGTAGCAAAAGAGGGCGGCTTAAGAGGGCCGCCGTGCGTCCCTCTTAAGAATCTCCCTCTATCCCACTGGCGGCTCCGCCTTGTCTCTCAATCAGGTGGTCTATCAGACAACAGACGATGTAACCTGCCACGCGCCAAAGCTGCCGCCGATGGCGGCTGGGTACGATTGCCGCCCACGTCCCTGCCGCTAAGCGGCGGGACAGGCGGCAATTTTATTACCCTTTGGTCGCTGAAATCTTACTGCGAGTCTACGTTATCCCCCTCAATCCGGGATGGATTGAATCTTAACTTGTTGATATTCCCCTTGACAGCCGGCCAAAACTGTTCTATTCTATAGGTAGTTATGGCTAACCGCCCTGTGCGGCTGCGCAGGGCGGTAACAAGGAGGAATTTTGATGCAAAAAATTACAGTTGGTATTGACGGCATGGCCTGCGAAATGTGCGAGGCCCACATCAATGCCGTGATCCGCAAACAGTTTGACCCCCAGAAGGTCACCGCCTCCCACAAAAGTAGCGAGGCGGTCATCCTGACGGAGGGGGACATCTCCGAGGCTGACCTTCATCGGGCCATTGACCCCACCGGCTATACCGTCACCTGGGTGAAAACGGAGCCTTACGAAAAGAAGAAGGGCCTGCTGGGGCTGTTCGGCAGATGACAAAGCGCCGCCGCGGAATACTTCCGCGGCGGCGTGATGGCGTTTCAAACTGTTTTGCTCCGGCTCATTCGGAAACCACGTTGGTCAGCGTGCCGATCCCGTCGATCTCACACGCCACCACGTCCCCCGGCTGGAGCCATTTGGGGGGCTGGAAGCCCATGCCCACCCCGGCGGGGGTACCCATGGCAATCACCGTTCCCGGCTTCAGGCGGATGCCCCGGCTCAGGTCGCTGATGACATAGGCCACGTCGAAGATCAGCAGATCGGTGTTGGAGTTCTGCCGCAGCTCGCCGTTGACTCTGGAGCGGATGCCCAGGGCCGGGCGGCCGGGCAGCTCCTCCGCCGTGACGATCCACGGCCCCATGGGGGTGAAGCCGTCCAATCCCTTGCCGAAGTACCACTGCTTGTGCCGGGTCTGGACGGTGCGGGCGCTGACATCATTTAAAATGGTATAGCCGAACACATGGTCATAGGCCTCCTCCGGGGAGACGTGGTCGGCCTCTTTGCCGATGACCACCGCCAGCTCGCACTCGTAGTCCAGGCTGTCCACCATGTCCCTGTGTGCGTTGATGGCGCCGCCGTCGGGCACCGCCTCGTCCACCCGCTTGGAGAAGTACACCGGATAAGGCCGCTCCCCGCCGAAGGCTTCGTTTTTGTACCGGGCAGATTCCTCCGCATGGGCCATGTAGTTGATGCCCAGGCAAATCACATCCTGTCTGGGCCGGGGGATGGGGGCGGCCTTCACCAGCCGGCCATAGGGGATACCCTCCGGCAGGTCGGCGGCGGCCACGGCCTGGGCCAGCTCCGCCGGGGTGTAGCGCTCCACCACGCTCTGCATATCCGTGCAGGGGATGCCCGCCGCGGACAGGGGCCAGACGGTGGCGCCGTCCGGCGAGGCGAAGCCAACGGTCTCCACCCCGTCGGCATAATAGGTCAGCAGTTTCATGGGAAGAAGCCTTCCTTTCTCAATCTGTCTCAGGTTTGCGGGCGGGACGGCCCGCGCTTCCTTTTTAGGATACCATTCCCGCCCGGCTTTGTCAATCCGCAGGCATACCCGCTTTGGCGGGGGCTTGCAAGATAAAAAATCTGCTGATATAATAGGATTAGCCGCAGGCGGCACAAGCCGCCTGCCAAACGTCGGTCAGCATCAGGAGGCTCGTTATGAAAATTTCCACCAGAGGGCGCTACGCGCTGCGTTTGATGCTGGACATTGCCCAACAGGGGGAGGGGGCCGTGGTCTCCCTCACCGACATTGCCCGGCGGCAGGACATCTCCGTGAAATATCTGGAGCAAATCGTGATGCGGCTGAACCGGGCCGGTCTTTTGAAAAGCACCCGTGGGGTGCAGGGGGGCTATATGCTGCTGCGAAGGCCGGAGGAGTACAGCGTGGGGGATATTCTCCGGGCCATCGAGGGCAATCTGGCCCCCATCTCCTGTCTGACGGAGGAGAGCAACCACTGCAACCGCTGCCACAGCTGCGACACCCTCTGGTTTTGGGAGCGGATGGACAACTCCATCAACGCCTTTGTGGATCAGTACACCCTGGCGGACTTTATGAACCATCCGGAGGGGCCGCCGACGGAGGGGGAGGATGGCGTTCAGGCAATGTCATCAGCTGAAAGGGATTGCTCTCCTTAGAGGAAGCAAAATAAAAAAACTACGCTTTGCCCTCCAATGACAGCAAAACCATCAAAAGCGCATCCCGCCTTTTGGGATGCGCTTTTGTGCGTTTCTGTTCTCCGTCCTCACCCGCAGCCTGCGTGCTTCAACGCATAGTCGGCAGGCGGGTCCACCGGGTACCGCTCGGAGAAGCAGCCCTCGCAGAAGCCGCAGGCGGCGTCCGGCGCGATTTCATGAAGCCGCTCCAGGCTCAGGAAGCCCAGGGAGTCCGCGCCGATTTTCCGGCACACCTCGTCGCAGCTGTACTTGCAGGAGATGAGCAGGGACTTGTCCGGAATGTCCGTACCGAAGTAGCAGGGGGAGATGAACTCCGGAGCGGAGATGCGGACGTGTACCTCTGTGGCCCCGGCCTGCCGGAGCAGGGTAACGATGGCCTTGCTGGTGGTGCCCCGAACGATGGAGTCGTCGATCATCACCACCCGTTTCCCGGCCACCTGGCACTGGAGGGCCCCCAGTTTGATGCGCACCGCCGCCTCCCGGCTCTGCTGGTTGGGGGTGATGAAGGTGCGGCCCACATAGCGGTTCTTCACGAAGCCCTCCCCGTAGGGGATGCCGGACTCCTCCGCGTAGCCAAGAGCGGCGTCCAGCCCGGAGTCGGGTACGCCAATGACCAGGTCCGCCTCTACAGGATGCTCCTGTGCCAGCAGCCGCCCCGCGTTCCGCCGGGCCAGGTGGACGCTCTGGCCGTTAATGACGCTGTCCGGACGGGCGAAGTAGATATACTCAAAGATGCACATATGGCTCATGCCCTTGC
>JAJQET010000191.1 GCA_021201515.1 Clostridiales bacterium
CTTCTTTCCCCCATTTCTTGGCGGCGCAAGAAATGGGGCCCGCCCGGAGGGCAAATCGTTGTTCCTTTATCTATCCTTCTCTAAGGAAAGCAACCCCTGAAATGGGAGGCAGCCCCCCGCCAGGAACCTTATTCCAGCAGCTCCAGCAGCTCCTGGCTGGACAGGGCCAGAATCCCCTCCTCCGTGCCGGCTACGGTGTCCGCCAGCTCCTGCTTCCGCTGTTGCAGATCCAGGATTTTTTCCTCGATGGTGTCCTTGCCAATGAGCTTGTACACCTGCACCGCATTGCGCTGGCCGATGCGGTGAGCCCGGTCGGTGGCCTGGTTCTGGGCCGCCTGGTTCCACCAGGGGTCGTAATGAATCACCGTGTCCGCCCCGGTGAGGTTCAGGCCGGTGCCCCCCGCCTTCAGGGAGATCAGGAACACATCCCCCTCCCCCTGGTTGAACCGCTCCACCAGCTCGGCCCGCTGGCGCTTGGGGGTGCTGCCCTCCAGCACGAAGCAGGAGATGCCCTCCCGCTCCAGCCGCTGGCGAATCAGTTCCAGCATGGAGGTGAACTGGGAGAACAGCAGAATCCGGTGCCCGCCGGACAGGGCCTCCGCCACCAGCTCCATACAGCTCTCCAGCTTGGCGCTCTCCCCCTGGTAGCCGTCCAGGCACAGCCGGGGGTCGCAGCAGATCTGCCGCAGCCGCATCAGCAGCACCAGCACCTTCAGCTTCTCCTGGCCTCCGGCGCCCGCCTGTTGCAGCTCGTTTTTGCCGTCCATGGCCACGGCGGTGTACAACTTCCGCTGCTCCTGGGACAGGGCCACATAGCGCACGCTCTCCGTCTTGGGGGGCAGCTCCTTCAGCACGTCCCCCTTCATGCGGCGGAGGATGAAGGGGTTGGTCAGGGCGGCGAGCCGCTTTGCCGCCCCCTGGTCCCGCTCTTTGGTGATGGGCTTCTCCAGCCGGGTCTGGAACTCGTTGTAGCGGTACAGGTAGCCCGGCATCAGGAAGTCAAAGATGCTCCACAGCTCGCTGAGGCGGTTCTCCACCGGTGTGCCGGTCATGGCGAAGCGGAGCTTGCTGCGCACCCGCTTCACCGCCTTGACGCTCTGGGTGTTGTGATTTTTGATATACTGGGCCTCGTCCAGAATGCAGGTGTAGAAGCTGTGTTCCTCCAGCTGAACCACGTCCCTGCGGAGGGAGTCGTAGGAAATCACCGCCAGGTCGCAGCCCTCCACCTGCTCCCACTGGGCCCGCCGCTCGGCGGCGGTGCCGCTGAGGAGGGAGACGGTCAGCTCCGGGGCGAACTTCCGGCACTCATCCCCCCAGTTCAGCACCAGGGAGGCGGGGCAGACCACCAGGGAGGGCAGGGTGTTCCCCTCCTCTTTGGCGGAGGACAGGAAGGACAGGGCCTGCACCGTCTTGCCCAAACCCATGTCGTCGGCCAGAATGCCGCCGAAGCCGTACTGGGCCAGGGTTTTCAGCCACCGGAACCCCGTCTTTTGATAGGGGCGCAGAATGTCCTGATACTGTTGGGGGAGGGTGTAGTCGCTGTCCGCCACGGTGCGGAAGCTGCGCACCAGGCTGCGGAAGCCGTCATCCCGGCTGTACCGCAGGGACTCGCTGCCCTGCAGCGTCTGCTCCAGGTAGGGGGCCCGGTACAGGGGCAGTTCCACCGTCCCCGACGCCAGCTCCCGGTCCTTCAGGCCCAGGCCGTCCTTCAGTTCCGCCAGACGGGTCAGGGAGCCGCTCTCGTCCAGAGACAGGAAGGCCCCGCTTTTCAGCCGGTAATAGGGCCGGTTGGCCCGCACCGCCCGGGCCAGGGCCGTCAGCTCCTCCAGGGGGAACTCCCCGGTGTCGATATTCAAATCCAGCAGGCCCCCGGACACGGAGACCCCCACCCGCACCTTGGGCTGGGGGGCGTGGAGGCGCTGGACGGCGGAGGTGGTGTACACCTCGCCCTGCTCCTGCAGCTCCGCCACGCCGCTCCCCAGGAAGGTATAGAGCCGTTCCTCGTCTTCCATGCGGTAGGCCCCGGCATCATCCGTATCCTGCCCGAACCACTTCTCCAGCAGGGACAGCCCCCGGCGCTCCGCCAGACGGTTTCGGCGGACGCCCTCCGGCTCCCCGTCCGCCTCCACGGGGATAGACTTATCCCCATACAGGGCCTTGAGCCGGGCGGTCAGGGCCTCCCCTGTCCAGTCCAGATAGTATTGCAGCACCGGCGTATCCGGCGTGTAGTCCTCCAGCAGGGCCTCGTCCCCCACCACGGTGAAGCAGCGCTTCAACCGGGGCAGCACCCCTGCCGCAAAGACGGGCAGATCCTCCCTGGCGAAAAAGAGGGACGGTTTGCCCACAAAGTAATAGCTCCGCCGCCCGTCGAGGACCGTGGCCGCCAGCTCCCCCAGTTCCGGAGTGCAGGGGAACAGGGCGGAATTGGCGATCAGATAGTCCCGCTGCACACCGTGGAGCAGCAGGGCGTCCTCCAGCAGCTCCACCTCCATGCCGCCGTCCTTGCCCTGCAGGGTGGCCACCAGCTCCGGCTGCGCCTCCTGAAGGTGGAGGGGGCCCTTGCCTGCGTCCAGAGTTTCCCCCTGGTACAGGTCGAACAGCCCATCCAGACCGGATGGGGACAAGACGATGCCCCGGGCCGGAGCCGACGACCAGTCCCGAAAGGGGCTTACATTCATCTGGCTGTACTCTGCCACCGTCCGCCGGAGCAGGCCGATCAGGCCCTGAGAGGACCTGTCAAAGGCGCTGAAGCTGTGGCGGAAGGACAACTGCTTGCCGTAGGGCACCTCGGCCTCCTCGTCTACTGCGCTGAGGAAGTTGCGGATATTCCGCACCACGTACTGCCGGGTGATGCCCACGGTGAGATTCAGCCCGACCTCGCCGCGCCAGTCGTCTGTCCAGATGATTGGGGTCAGGTGTACGGCGCCCATCGTCTCCGCCCCGCCGGAGGTGGGCAGACTCTGCTGCTCCGCCTCCTGGAGCAGCTTCCGGGCGGTCTGGTTGCTGACCAGATTCTGCCTGCTCCGCTGCTCGGACTGGACCACGGCGGCGGGGTGCTCCGCCTCCTCCTGGCCGATATACTCCAGCAGGGCCGCCACGATGTGCTTGCACTGGCCCGTGATGTCGCACTGGGGGCAGTCGCACCAATAAGATAGGCTGCTGTCCTCAATGGTGACGTCCACATCGTAGAGCATCTGACCCCGCACCTGGGCGTGGAGGTCCACGGCCAGCCTGCTTTTCAGCACATCCAGCCGCTTCACCCTCCGCTGGTTCACATATTGAAGGCCCTTGTAATAGTCCTCGCTGCCAAATTCCATAATAATATCATTGCGGTCCATGGGCGCACCCCCTGCGTAAAATGCGTACCGTACCGTCCCCCAGCCTGGGCAAATGAGTTTGCCGTCTCTGGGCGGGAATCGGTGTGAACACATTATTATAGCACAGAATTTGCGTTCGCGCAACTGTGGGAAAAGGGCGCCACGGAAATCAAGTTTTAGGTCAAGCATACCAAAGAAACCCCTCAGTCTGGCCTTACGGCCAGCCAGCCCCGCCGTCAAGCGGCATTTCCGCTTCGCTCCCTATGCCGATGGCGGGCGGAACGTGGCGTCAATTTTGTCGTCCTTTGGTCGTGGACATCTGACGGTAAGGTCATGTTGCTTCTCTTAGGAAAACTATTTATAGCGAGAAGGCCGGACAAATCCTTTACAGAGAACGCTTTCTAAGAAAAGCACCTCCCCTAAGTGGACGCCCTCACCCTCCGGTCCCGCTCCTGTTTGGAGTAGACGCAGCCGCAGTAGTCCTGCCGGTACAGGCCGTACTCCCTGGAAAGCTCCGTGGAGCGGCGGTAGCCGTTCCGCTTCTTGAAGTCCGAGGGCAGCCAGGGCACCCCCAGCTCCTCCCCCAGCCGCCGGCCGATCTCGTTGAGCTTGGCGGCGTTTTTCAGAGGGCTGATTGTGAGGGTGGTGGTGAAGCAGTCAAAGCCCCCCTCTTTGGCGCAGCGGGCCGCCTCCCGCAGCCGCAGCTCGTAACAGCGGAAGCAGCG
>JAJQET010000220.1 GCA_021201515.1 Clostridiales bacterium
GGTGAGGAATATGCCGCCAAGCTGCAGGATTATACCATCGCCCTGTACAAGCAGTGCGCGGAGTACGCCCTGAGCCGCGGCATCATCATCGCCGACACCAAGTTTGAGTTCGGCCTGGACGAGGCGGGCAACATCGTCCTGGGCGACGAAATGCTGACCCCCGACTCCTCCCGCTTCTGGCCCCTGGAGGGCTACGAGCCGGGCCACGGTCAGCCCTCCTTTGACAAGCAGTTCGTCCGCGACTGGCTGAAGGCCAACCCGGACAGCGATTATGACCTGCCCCAGGAGGTCATTGACAAGACCATCGCCAAGTATCTGGAGGCCTATGAGCTGCTGACCGGCAAGGCGCTGGCGTAACCGTTTCCATGATGCTGCGTCCCCAAAGCGGATTCTTCCGCTTTGGGGACGTTTTTTACGGTGTGCTATTCACAGTCTATTCACAAATGTTTCAAGGTTTGTTCAAACTCCCTTTTGCCCGATTTGCTACAATAAGGGTGTTCCAAGTATCCTGTTTACTTGAATGATCTTCCTCTTTCTCTTCTTTCTTTTCAGGTTGCTCCCCGCCGGTTCTGTTCGGCGGGGAGCAATCCTGTCTGTCAGAAAACGCCCGGAGCGCCGCATTGGCGCTCCGGGCGTTTGGACTCTCGGTTTTTCAGGCGGTCAGGCTTCCGGCTTCTCCCCGTTGGCCTGGTCGATGAAGGCGTCCAGCCCGGCCAAGGGGTCAACGCCGCCGTCAGAGGATTCCTCCTCAGCCTCAACCTCCGGCTCCGCCGCCGGCTGCGCGGCCTCCTCCTCTTCCACGGTTTCCATGCCCTCCTGGTCGGACAGCTCCCGAATCTTCGCGTCATTGATGGCGATTTTGGCCAGGGCCTCGTCAATGGTGGCGCAGACGCTGAAAAATTCCGGCTCCGTGGAGATGCCGTACTTCTCAAAGTACAGCCTGCCCAACTCGGTGTAAGCCTTGCGGAGGGTGTCCTGCTCCCCCAGGTTGGCGGCCCTCAGCTTTGCGATGTTGGACAGGGTGCGGGCCTTGCTGGCGCCGGTCTGGGCCAGGTCGGCGCCGGTCTGGCGCAGATCCATCACTTTGGACTTGAGAGATTCCATGTTAATGTTAAATGCCATAGGTGGTTCCTCCTTATAATCAATGATAAACAGCGTTTTCCCTTTCATTGCAATATCGCCAGCTTAAGGTGAAATCTATCTTGGGTTGAGGGGAATAACGTAGCCGTACAGTCAGATTTCCTCGACCAAAGGGTGACAGAAAAGCTCCCCAGCCGCCATCGGCGGCAGCTTTGGTGCGTAACAAGCTACATCGTCTCTAATGGGACAGACCACTTGCAGGTTGGGCGGCGCGAAGCCCCAGTGGGACAGGAGAGGGGTTCTTAGGGGGGAGCGAGGCCCCGAAGCTCCCCTCTGAGCCGCCTTCTTTTGCTACTTTTCTTGGCGGAGCAAGAAAAGTAGGCCCCCGCTTCCCTGGCAAGGGAAGGCCGGACAAATCCTTTACAGCGAACGTTGTCTAAAGAAAGCAATGTTCTTAAGTTGACAACATTGCCCTTTATGCTATCCCCTCCCCCGTGTGAAGGCAAGGGGATACTGCGGCGTGTCACCCTTCCACGGTGACAAAGGTTTTCCGGGGCAGCTCCGCCCCAAAGGGCCCGGCGTCCTCAAAGCAGGAGCAGGCCAGGTCGGTGTTCAGCAGCCGGACGCAGCAGCCCTGTAGCAGCCCCAGGGGCAGGCTGCCGTCCGCCACAGCGTCCACCAGGTCGGAGATGTTCTTTTCACAGCCGGGCATCTGCACATCGTTGCCCGCATAGACGCACATGGGCGAGGAGGAGCAGCCGTATTTCCGGCCGGGGAGGCTGGAGAAGGCGATGGAAATTTGCTCATGGGAGGTGTACCAGTCGGTCATCACATACCCGGCAAAGCCGCACTCCTCCCTGGCGTAGCAGGTGAGGGTGTCGTAGCAGTTGGCGGCGTGAACGCCGTTGACCAGGTTGTAGGAGGTCATGATGGTCATGGGCTGGCTGGCTTCGATGGCAATGCCGAAGTTCCGCAGGTAGATTTCCCGCAGCGCCCGCTCGCCCACGTGCTCGTTGACGAACATCCGGTTGTCCTCCTGGTTGTTGACGCAGAAGTGCTTGATGCTGGTGCCGATGCCGGGGTGCTTCTGAACGCCTGTCACATCGGCGGCGGCGCACAGGCCGGAGAGCAGAGGGTCCTCAGAGTAGTATTCAAAGTTCCGGCCGCACAGGGGGTTGCGGTGGATGTTCATGCCGGGGGCCAGCCAGATCTGCACGCCGAACTGCTCCAGCTCCGCGCCCACGATGTCGCCCATGGCCTCCACCAGCGCCAAATCCCAGGAGGCGGCCAGCAGGGAGGCAATGGGGATGGCGGTGCAGTACTGATAGTAGTCCACCTCGCCCTCCTGCTTCGGGGGCAGCTGGGAGATCAGGTCGCCGAACATCTCGCCGCCGGGCAGCAGGTTGCCCGCTCCGTCGGTGCGGAAGTGGGGGGTCAGACGCAGGCCGGCGGGGCCGTCGGCGTTGGTCATGCTGCGCACACCCCGATCGGCCAGCAGGGTGGAGGTGTCCCCCGCCGCGCCGGGGACGCCCTGGGAGGCGGAGCCGATGACAGAGCCTTCATCCCGGGCCGTGCCCACGCACAGGTCGGCCATCTCCTCCACGGTGAGCTGTGCCACCAGCTGCTCCATGGTGTAGGCCCCGGCCTTCACGTCCTCCATGGTGATGACGTGGTCCGTCTCCGGCGGCGTCAGCGGGGCGGGGATGCCCCCATAGGTCACGGTCTTGGTGGGGATTTGGGCGGCGTCCAACGCGATGACCTTCGCCGCCGCCTTTTCCGCCGCCTCGGTGGGATAGGTGTAGGGGGCGACCCCGGCTCTGGACAGTTCATCAAAGGGTTCATCCAGGGGGCAGATGTTTTTGACCTGCTTTGTTACCACCGCCTCCCTCAGCGTCAGGGCGGCGGCCACTTTGGTGGAGCGGCTGCTCTGGCCCACCCGGATATAGTAGATTCCGGCCTCCAGCACATAGGCCGCCTTTGTCGGGTCATAGCTTTCCAGATTGGTCAGGGGGAAGGAGACTGTCAGCACCTGTTCCTCTCCCGGCTGGAGGGTGCGGGTCTTGCCGAAGGCAGCCAGCACCTGATAAGGCTTCTCCAGAGTGCCCTCCGGGGCGGAGGCGTAAATCTGCACCACCTCTTTGCCGGGGCAGGTGTCTCCGGTGTTGGTCACCTTCACGGCGACGGAGACGGTTTCCCCGCTGACCGCCGTATCCACCGGCTCCACGGCGAAGGAGGAGTATCCCAGTCCATAGCCGAAGGGGTACAGGGGGGCGACGTTGAAGGTGTCAAAGTACCGGTAGCCGACGTAAATACCCTCTTTGTAGTACTCATCGTTGCAGTTGCCGTTGTTGTGGCTGAACTCGGTGGAGGAGGGATAGTCCTCATAGCGCACAGCCCAGGTGTCCGTCAGACGGCCGGAGGGGATAGCCTTGCCGGTGAGTACGTCGGCCACCACATGGCCGCCGATGTTGCCGGACTGGCTCACCAGCAACAGGGCGCTGACGCCGGGGATGGCCCGGATGGCGGCCGCGTCCAGAATGCCGCCCACGTTCAGCAGAACGATGAGGTTTTTGTAGCACCGGCCCAGCACCGTCAGGTTCTCCACTTCGGCGGGGAGCAGCTGATAGTCGCCGGGCGCGTTGCGCCGGTCCATCCCCTCGCCGGAGTTCCGGGCCAGCACATAGATGGCGGTGTCCGTGTCCGTGGCGGCGGCCATCTCCGGGGTGATGGGGGCCAGCGCCTGGGGGATCAGCTGCTCCGACATACTGAGGATCAGCAGATTGCTGTGCTCCCGCTCTGCCCGTTCCTGGAGGTGGGTCAGAAAGGCGCTCCGCTCCGCCTGCGCCATGGCCTCCTGCCGGTCCAGCCAGTCCTTGGTGGTGACGGTGAAGCCTGCCGCCTCCAGCCCCTGCTCAATCGTCACCACAAAGCGGGAGTT
>JAJQET010000335.1 GCA_021201515.1 Clostridiales bacterium
ATTATACCATAAAGTGAAGGATATGAGGAGAGTTTTTAGAGGTTACCTTAAGTTGCTGACACTGCCCTGAAAGGGTAGGGAGCGCAGCGGAAATGCCGCTTGACGGCAGAGGTGCCCCCACTCCGGGGTGGAGGGGCAACCGGTTTCTCTGCCCGTCGCCCTCCGAAAGAAAAAAGGCGTTCCAAATCGGAAATGTTCTTGACAGTTGAGCGTTCTGGCATTAAAATAGAGATGGACTATTTTGAAAACCACTTCCCGCCCCTTTGGGCTACGGGACGTTTGCTTCAATGGACAGGGCGGTCCAACGCCGCGCTTCCTTTTGATAGATTCAGGTGAATCCGGAACCGATGCGCGTGTTTTGCGTGCGGCGCTGCCGCATGGGGAAACCGCTTTGTTGTTGTGCGCCTGTTTCGTGGATATTGTGGATGGAAGTGTTTTCAATTTTCTCGTTTCGCGCTGGCGGGATGGCAGTCCCTCCGGCGCGGTTTCTTTTCGCAAAACTCCAGGTGAACCCAAAAACAAAAAAATCTAAACAGGAGGTGTATTGTTACAGTCATGATTCCCGCAGTCATTACAGGCATTGTTTGCGCGGTTGTGTTTCTCGTAATCGGCATTGTGCTGGGCATCCAGATCCGTAAGAGCGAAGCGGAGAAGGAAATCGGCTCCGCCGAGCAGGAGGCCACCCGCATCGTCAACGACGCCATCAAGTCCGCCGAGAGCAAGAAGCGTGAGGCGCTGATGGAGGCCAAGGAGGAGATCCTGAAGGAACGGGGCGTTTACGAGCAGGAGGTCAAAGAACGCCGGGCCGAGATCTCCAAGCAGGAGCGCCGTGTGCAGTCTAAGGAGGACACGCTGGACCGCAAAACCGATGCCATCGAGAAAAAGGAAGAAAAGCTGAACAACCGTCTGGCCGCCGCCGAGCGGGCCAAAGAGGAAGCGGAAAAGCTGAAGGACAAACAGGTGGAGGAGCTGGAGCGAATCTCCGGCCTCAGCGCGGAGGACGCCAAGGCCCTGATCATTCAGCAGGTGGAGAACGACGTGACCCACGAAGAGGCTGTCAAGATCAAAGAGGTGAAGGCCCGCTACAAGGAAGAGGCGGATACCTACGCCCGGAACCTGATCGCCCAGGCCATCCAGCGCTGCGCCGCTGACCAGGTGGCGGAGGTGGCCGTCTCCGTGGTGCCGCTGCCCAACGACGAGATGAAGGGCCGCATCATCGGCCGGGAGGGCCGCAACATCCGCACGCTGGAGACCCTGACCGGTGCGGAGCTGATCATCGACGACACGCCGGAGGCCATCACCATCTCCTGCTTCGACCCCGTCCGGCGGGAGATCACCCGCATCGCCCTGGAGCGGCTCATCGCCGACGGGCGCATCCATCCCACCCGCATTGAGGAGATGGTGGAGAAGGCCAAGCGCGAGGTGGAGCAGGTCATCAAGGCCGAGGGCGAGCGGGCCGTGTTCGAAACGAACATCCACGGCCTCCACCCGGAGCTGGTAAAGCTGCTGGGCCGGATGCACTACCGCACCAGTTACGGCCAGAACGTGCTGAATCACTCCATCGAGGTCTCCCACATCGCCGGGCTGCTGGCCGCCGAAATCGGCGCGGATGTGGCCACCGCCAAGCGGGCCGGCCTGCTCCACGACATCGGCAAGAGCGTTGACCACGAGATTGAGGGCAGCCATGTCCAGATCGGCGTAGATCTGGCCCGCCGGTATAAGGAGAGCGAGTACGTGGTTCACGCCATCGCCGCCCACCACAACGATGTGGAGCCCCAGACCATCGTGGCCTGCCTGGTGCAGGCTGCCGACGCCATCTCCGCCGCCCGTCCCGGTGCCCGCCGTGAGAACGTGGAGAACTATATCAAGCGTCTGGAGAAGCTGGAGGAAATCGCCTCCTCCTTCAAGGGGGTCAGCAAGGCCTACGCCATCCAGGCCGGCCGTGAGATCCGTATCATGATTAAGCCGGAGGAGGTCTCGGAGGACGAGATGACCATCTTGGCCCGGAACATCGCCAAGAAGATCGAGGAGGAGCTGGAGTATCCCGGACAGATCAAAGTCCACCTGGTACGGGAGACCGCCGCCGTCGATTACGCAAAGTAACGGAACGCAACAGGAGCCGCTGCAACTGCAGCGGCTCCGTTTTTTCGTTCCGGTCATTCCTCCGGAGAGGCGTCCTCCCCCTCCACGATATGAAGCCGGACACCCTGAAAGTAGTCGATGGCGGTGATGCCGTTCCGGTCGCAAAGCGCCAGGGCCTCCGTCCACCAGTCCGTCACCTGGTCGATGTACCGGAAAAATTTCCGCATGACAAGGGCGATGGCGCACAGGATAACGGCAAAGAGCAGCGTATCCGACAGGGCGCTGTCCATGGCCACCCACACCACCAGAGCGGCGTACACCGCCACCAGCAGCCACCACCAGAATCCCCGGAATCGCTGCTCCCTCCGGTTCCGGCGGCGCATTTTCTCCGTGTATTCCTCCGGGGTGACAGGGGGCTTGCCCCGGCGGCGGAAGCGCTGATTCTTCTGCTCATACTGTTTCAGCAGCTCGGCGGGCAGCGTATCCTCCACCAGGTCCATCATCCTGAGTTTCCGGGGCGGCTGAATATGATGGGCCTTCCGCCACCGGTACCGGACGGCGTAATAGACCAACAGGTACCCGCCACACCCGGCCAGCACCGCCCAGATGGGCAGCGACAGTTCGGGGAGAACAAACACCGTATCCGGCAGCAGGAACAGCGCCGCCACCAGCACCGCCAGAACGCCCAGCAGCAGACCGGTGTACACCCCCATGGAGATGCGCTTCCACCGGAACATCAGCCCCTTCACCACCATCCCTACCAGCAGGGACACAAGCAGCCCCATACCCCAGCCCAGAATGTAGCCGCTGACATCGGTGTTCAGGTCGGGCAGGGCGGCCTCCTCCAGATTGCATAGCAGCTCCAGCACTGTGAAGGCCAGCACCCATTTCGCGCAGGAGGCCAGACTGTTCAGAATATCAATGCTCCGGCTCTTCCACCCCAGGCCGGAGCAGAACTGACGGCAAAAGGCCTCCAAATCGTCACCTGTGATGCGCTTCACCGGCCTGCCCGCCTGCTGGGCGGTCAGGAACATATCCAGCAGCTCCCCCAGCAGCCGCTCCTGGGAGTCGTCGTCCATCCCCTGAGAGACGCAGTACAGTTCGATGCGGTCAAAGGCGGCGTAATACTCCCCCGTCAACCGGTCCTTATAATAAGTGTAGCTGTCCTTCATACACACCGCCTCCTCTCTGATTCACTCTGAGGGAAAAGGACCCTGTCCGCCGCTCCGGTGACCTGACGATAGCTGACCAGAAAGGCGTCCAGCGCCTGCCGCCCCTCCTCGGTGATGGAATAGTAGTTTCGGGCCGGGCCGCGGGGAGACTTGGCCTGGCGGCGGGAGACATAGCCCCGCCTGTCCAGCCGGGTCAGCAGGGGGTAGAGGGTGCCCTCCACCAGCCCCTCAAAGCCGCAGCCCTCCAGCTCGGCCAGCAGGGCGTAGCCGTAGGTCTCCCCTCTGGCGATGACGCTGAGGACGCAGCCCTCTAAAATGCCTTTCAGCAGTTGGCTTTCCTCCATGAAAATTGCTCCTTTCCTGAGTCACTATTATGTTTTGCATAGTAGTTATGACAATAGAATAGCATAGCTACTATGTATTGTCAAGTAGCTGTGCGGATTTTTTTAGTGATTATCGGTTAGTGGCTAGTGGTTAGAAGCTGTTAGTTGCCAGACACCCCTCCGCCCCCTGCGGGGCGGAGGGGTGGAAAGCCGCAAGGCTGCCCGGGCGCACAATGTGCGCCCCTACTGAGTCCGGGAAACGCAGCGTTCCGCTGAGAAGAATAACGTATCCTTACAGTCAGATTTCCACGACCAACGGACAACAAAATTGCCGCCCGTTCCGCCGCTTAGCGGCAGGAACGTGGGCGGTAATCTCTGCCAGCCGCCATCGGCGGCAGTCTCACCAGTTAGAAGTTACTTCGTCTCTGAC
>JAJQET010000219.1 GCA_021201515.1 Clostridiales bacterium
GGGGGAGCTTCGGGGCCTCGCTCCCCCCTAAGAACCCCTCTCCTATCCCACTGGGCTTCGCACTGTCCAATTTGTAAGTGGTCTGTCAGGCAACAGACGATGTAGCTTGTTACGCACCAAAGCTGCCGCCGATGGCGGCTGGCAAACTTTCTTATTGTCTCTTGGTCGTGGAAATCTGACTGTACGGCTGCGTTGCGCCCCTCAACAAACGAATAGTTGTATCCTAACGTCTAAATAAAAGAAACAGTTGCGGAACCCGGCAAATTGTGGGACAATAATACCAATCCTTCCCCTGGAGGTGCTTTTATGACGCCGCAACAGCTCTGCCGCCATATCATCTGCCTGCTTCACACCCCCGTCTGCGTCTATGACCGGGAGGGCAACTCCATCGCCGTCTATGAGGACTATGACGAGCAGACCAATCTGCTGCGGGCAGACCCCGCCTTTTGCCGCCAGCTGCTGGATACGGCTAGGGCGGACGCCCCTCTGCTCTATGCCGAGGAGGACACCATTTTATACGGCATCGTACAGGGCGGGGCGGAGATTTACCTGGTGGGGCCGTGCTGCCTGTCCCCGGACACGGCCCAGGCCGCCCGGCAGTTGCAGCGCAGCCACAGGCTGGACCCGGCGCGGCCCTACCACGTCAGCGCCGTACCCCTGACGCTGCTGGCCCACATGGTGTTGATGCTCTCCGAGACGGTCAGCGGCGTCAGCATGGACGTCAATCAGCTCCTGCGCCTCAGCTTCTGTGATGAACAGATGCTGGCGGAGATGAACCGGTGCATCCAACAGGCCATGTATGACAATCAGGAGCAACCCACCCTCCACAACCCCTATCAGCAGGAGCTGCGGGAGCAGGGCAGCATCCGCACCGGCGACCTGGAGCTGCTGCAGGCCAGCCTGCAGGAGGTCTATGTGGGGCGGGTGGGCCAGATGTCCGCCGACCCCCTGCGCCAGGCGAAGTACAACGCGGTGGCCGTCATTGCGCTGGCCAGCCGCTCCGCCATAGAGGGCGGGCTCCAGCCGGAGCTGGCCTTCTCCATGTCGGACGTGTTCATCCGGCAGGTGGACGAGGCCCGGAACGAGGCCGCCGCCATTGCCTGTATGCGCCAGGCAGAGATGGAATACTGCGAGGCGGTACACACCCTCTCCGCCGCGACAGCGGGGCATCCCCTGGTGGCCGCCTGCAAGACGCTGGTGATGCAGCGGCTCCACGCCAAGCTGGAGGTGCAGGAGCTGGCCCAGGCGCTGGGGGTCACCCCCAAGCACCTGTCGGCCACCTTTTCCCGGCAGACAGGGATAAAGCTCAAGGACTATATCACTCAGGAGAAGCTCCACGCCGCCAAGCTCCGGCTGATCTACTCCAACGACTCCTATGACGACATCGCCTATGCCTACGGCTTCTCCTCCCAGAGCCATTTCGGACGGGAGTTTAAAAAATGGGAGGGCATGACGCCGGGCCAGTTCCGAAGGCAGTACGGGCAGAAGGGTTCCTGACCGGCGTGGCTGGCCAATTGCACAAGGCCCGGAATTTTTCCGAAAAAAAACTGTAATTTTTTTCAGACGGATATTCCAAATGTGATATGGCACCGGAATTTGTGATATATTCCGGTGTCCCTTTTTCGCTATAATAGACACCAATGAAGCAAAAACCGTTTTTGAACAAGATCGGGCAAACGAGGAGAATACCGCCATGCTGCAATACCCATTCAACACCGGCTGGACCTGCCGCCGGGCGGACGGGTCAGGAAGCGCCGTCCCCGTCACCCTGCCCCACGACGCCCAGTGCCGGGAGCCACGGGGGGCGGACAGCCCCGGCCAGCACAACATCGGCTGGTTCCAGTGCTATGACTACGAATACCGCAGACGCTTCCCCACGCCGGAGGGCTGGAGAGGCAAACGGGTGGTGTTTGAGTTTGAAGGGGTCTACCGCGACGCGGAGGTGATTCTGAACGGGGACAAAATCGCCGCCTGGCCCTATGGCTACACGAATTTTTACGCCGACGCCACCGACGCCCTCCGAAGCCACGGGGAGAATGAGCTGGTGGTGCTGGCCCGCAACGCCCGGCAGCCCAACAGCCGCTGGTATTCCGGGACAGGGATCTACCGCCCTGTGTCCGTCTGGGTGGGGGACGAGGCCCATATCCCGGTGAACGGCATCAAGGTCCACACCACCGCTCTGACGCCTCCCACCGTGGAGGTGACGGTATCCACCTCCCGCTCCGGCCTGGTGGCGGTGGAGCTGCTGGACGGGGACGCTGTGCTGGCCTCCGCCGCCGCGGAAAGCGACGGCGCGGCGGCGCTCACCCTGTCGGTACCGGGGGCGGAGCTTTGGAGCTGCGACCATCCCAAATGCTACACCTGCCGGGCCACCTTCGCCGGGGATACGGCGGAGGCCGCCTTCGGCTTCCGCCTGCTGGCCTGGGACAGCAAAAGGGGCCTGACCGTCAACGGTCGGCGGGTCATCCTCCGGGGGGCCTGCATCCACCACGACAACGGCCCTCTGGGGGCAGTGTGCGACCCCCAGGCGGAGGAACGGAAGGTGCGCCTCCTTCGGGAAAACGGCTACAACGCCATCCGCTCCGCCCACAACCCCTGCTCCAAGGCCCTGCTGGACGCCTGCGACCGGCTGGGGATGCTGGTGATGGACGAGTTTGTGGACTGCTGGTACATCCATAAAACCAAATATGACTATGTGAACGACTTCCCCGACTGGTGGCAGCGGGATTTAAAAGCGATGGTGGAGAAGGACTATAACCACCCCTCCGTCATCCTCTACTCCACAGGGAACGAGGTGTCCGAGACCGCCCAGCCCAAGGGCATCGCCCTGACGGGAGAGATGACGGACTACCTCCACAGTCTGGACGGCACCCGTCCGGTGACCTGCGGGGTGAACATCTTCTTCAACTTCCTCAGCTCCATCGGCTTCGGCGTGTATAGCGACGACAAGGCGGAAAAGGCGGCCTCCGAGCAGCAAAAGCAGCCGGAGAAGAAGAAAAAGCCGGTGGGCAGCGAGTTTTACAACACCCTGGCCACCGTCCTGGGGGACAAGACCATGAAAATCGGGGCCACCCTGCCCCCCTGCGACTGGAAAACCAGAAACGCCTTCGCCAACATGGATATCGCCGGCTACAACTACGGCATCTACCGTTACCGCCACGACCTGAAAAAGTACCCTGACCGCCTGATTCTGGGCAGCGAAACCTTCTGCGCCGACGCCTGCGCCTTCTGGGAGCTGGCGAAAACGGAGCCTCGCATCATTGGCGACTTCGTCTGGGCGGGGATGGATTACATTGGTGAGACCGGCACAGGCCGGTGGGGCTACCTGGACTATCCCAGCCAGCCCCCCTCGGACGACCCCGGCTGGCTGACCGCCGGAGCCGGACGGGTGAACCTCCTGGGGGACGCCACGGCGGAGGCCGCTTATACCCGTGTGGCCTTTGAGCTGGAACGGGGCCCCATCCTGGCGGTGCGGCCTGTGGCCCCGGTGAAGAAGCCCCCTGTCGGGGCCTGGAGCCTGACAGACGCCCTGATGAGCTGGTCCTGGCGGGGCTGCGCCGGAAACCCGGCAGAGGTGGAGGTCTACGCCCGGGGCGCTTCGGTGGAGCTGCTGCTGAACGGCGAAACCCTGGGCCGGAAAAAACTGACCAAGGACTGCCGGGCCGTGTTCCGCACCACCTATCAGGACGGCACACTCACCGCCCGCAGCTATGATGAATCCGGCGCGCTCATCGCCGCCCAAACCCTGGAGACGGCGGGGGAGGACACCGTCTTACAGCTGACGCCGGAGCAGCCCGCCGTACAGCCCGGCGGCCTCAGCTACATCCACCTCCGCTACACCGACGGCCGGGGCATTTGGAAGCCCATGGAGCGGCACACGTTGCGGGCCGCCGTCACCGGCGGGGAGCTGCTGGGCTTCGGCAGCGCCTCCAGCTACAACCCGGAGGGCTATTGGGGAGATACCATCCGCACCTATTGGGGGGAAGCCCTGGCCGTCCTCCGGGCCGACGGGAGCGGGCCGTTGACGCTGACCGTCACTGATGAAGACACCCACTGGCAGGTGACGGTGCCCTGCCTGAGCTGAACTGCGAGAGAAAGGGAGCGTATAAAATGGAAAAAATCAGAGGTACAAACCTGGGCAACTGGCTCGTCCTGGAGAAGTGGATGCAGATTCATACCTTCGACGGCACCGACGCCGAGGACGAGGTCTGGCTGAACCGCCTGATGGACAAGGATGCCCTGGCCAAACGGATGAAGGACCACCGGGACACCTATGTGACGGAGCAGGACTTCAAGGACCTGAGCACCCACGGCGTCAACCTGGTGCGCATCCCGGTGCCCTGCTTCATCTTCGGGGACCGGCCTCCCTTCAACGGCTGCATCGAGTATCTGGATATGGCCTTTCAGTGGGCGGAGAAGTATGGCATCAAGGTGCTGATCGACCTGCACACCGTGCCGGACAGCCAGAACGGCTACGACAACGGCGGCATCACCAGCGTCTGCAAGTGGTGCCAGGAGCCGGAGGAAGTGGAGTTTGCCCTGACGGTGCTGGAGCGGCTGGCCCGGCGGTACAAGGATCACCCCGCCCTCTTCGGCATTGAGATCGTCAACGAGCCCATCAGCCTGACGGTGTGGCTGTCCTCCTCCTCCGGCCCCATCCGGGGCAAGCCGGTGGACAAGGAGGAGGCCAAAGGCTCTTCCTACGTCCCCATGAAGTTCCTGAAGCCCTTCTACCGGGAGGCTTACCGCCGCCTGCGTGCCATCCTGCCGGAGGAAAAGGCCATCGTGTTCCACGACGGCTTCCGCCTCACCGGCTGGAACCGGTTCTTTGACGAGAGCGGGATGAAGAACGTCTATTTGGATACCCACATCTACATTTTCGCCATGGAGTCCTTCATACCCCTGCATCAGCTGTGGTGGTACCGCATCTATGTGGGCTTCAACAAGTGGAAGGTCTCCAACGTGGCGAAGCACGTCCCCGTCATCGTGGGCGAGTGGTGCATCTGCAACAAATACGCCCAGCGTGGCGGCTCGGCGGAGGAGAACCGGCGGCGCTTCCGGGAGGTAGCCGCCCTGGAGATGGACGCCTGGTCGGTCAGCGCGGGATACATTTATTGGAACTATCAGCTCTGGCGCAACCGGGACGCCCAGATGGACGAGAGCTGGAAGGAGAGCTGGGACCTGGCCCGGTGCTGGAAGCATGGCTGGATGCCCCAGCGGCTGGACGCCCCTTCGGAAAAGTGAACTTTTTCCCCAAAACAGGAGGCACTCTACTCAAAACAGATTGTGCAGAGAAACCGACCGTTTGTGCAAAAAGACTTGAAAAGCATTTTTATATTTGTTATAATGTGGCCGTATGATTGATAGAAGTGATTTCGGAAGGTAGAAAGGACGATGCACACCATGGCGCTGAAAACAATCGGAAAAGGCATTTTGATTGTACTTCTGGTTCTGGTCGTGGTGGTGTTGTTGCTCTGCCTGACCCATCGGAACGCGGCAAAAATCATGTGGCAGAACCTGACTGCCCCCACCCTGGAGATGGACACCTCGGAGTGGACGGGGGGCACCATCTATGAGAACGTGCAGTACGCCGACGTGTCGGAGAGCGATTACCTCCACCTCTATGTCCCCGATTCCGACGAGCCTATGCCTCTTATCATTCTGGTTCACGGCGGCGGCTTTGTGGCCAACGACCTGGAATCCCGCCAGGCCCAGTTCATGTACCGGTACTTCCGGCAGCAGGGCTACGCCTGCGCCACGGTGAATTACCGCCTGGCTGCGGAGGACGGGTTCCCCGCTGCGCTGGAGGACGTGAAGGCGGCTGTCCGCTTCCTTCGTGCCAACGCGGAGACCTACGGCTACGACCCGGACTGCTTCGTCATCTGGGGCGAGTCCGCCGGAGGATACCTTGCCACCATGGCGGCGGTGACGAATGATGACGAGTTCAACGGCGTCAGCTTCATCGGGGAGGACGAGTTGGACGAGCCAGTGTCCGCCCAGGTGTCCTGCCTGATGGACTTCTATGGCATCATTGACTTTCCCTTTGCAGACAGCGACTTCCAGGCGCAGGGGATTCCCACAGTCATCGTCAGCATTGCCAACAGTTGGGCATCTTCCGCCCTCAGCGGCACCGGGTATGACAGCGTGGAGGAGTACTGGCTGCGAACCGCCCTTGCCGACTGCACCCAGGAGGAGTTGGCCCAGTACTCCGCCCGGTACTACATTGAGGAGAACTGGGAGGACGTGCAGAACCTGAACGTGCTGATCTGGCACAGCCCGGCGGACATCACCGTGTCGGAGAGCCAGTCCATCCGGCTCTATCAGTCTTTTGTCAACGGCAGCTATGTGGCGGACGGCACCATCAGCGGCGACAATGGGGGGCGGGACGGCGTCACCTACCAGTCCTTTGCAGGCTACAAACACGCGGACGACCGGTACTACAGCGACGAATCGCTGGCGAACATCGTCCAGTACCTTGACGCGCTTTTTGACTGAGCGCATCCATATGGCGACAAACGGCGGGCAGCCTGGTCAACTGCGCCGGCGGTCGTAATACAGCGGGCCTGCGCCTTGGAGTTGGCGCCCACGGCGCCGGGCCGGAACCCAAACCATATTAAGGAGGAAACTTAATGAAGAACAAAAAAGCAAGATTGTGGCGCGGCCTGACCGCCATCACCGCCGCGCTGCTGGCGTTGTTGATCCCTGCGACCTACACCGTCAATGACAACCTGTCGGTTCTGAACAGCCAGTTGGGAACCTCTTCCACGTCCATGGTAGATACCGGCGACGGTACTGCCGACTCTGTTTACTATGAATCTGAGTTCACCTCTGTGGCCGACCTGGTGGCCGCCAAGAACGAGCTGGCAGAGCAGATCTCCGAGGAAGGCAGCGTCCTTCTGAAGAACAACAACGACGCTCTGCCCATCGACAAGGACACCGAGACCGTCACCCTCTGGGGCATGAACTCCCATACCCCCACCCTGGGCGGCATGATCGGCTCCTCCACCAGCGTGGATTCTGACCAGACTGCTTACGGCATCGAGGAAGCGCTGGCCGCCAAGGGCTTCACCGTGAATCAGGACATGATCGACCTGTATTCCAGCGATGCTGCCATGGCTTACGCCCGCACAGGCTTCGGCGCCACCGGCCACGGCCTGACCCCCTCCTTCGCCGCCACCTATGAAAGCCCCTCCACCTATCAGGTAGGCGAGATTCCCGCCTCCCTGTACACGGACGATGTGTTGGCCTCCGCCGACGACACCGTCGCCGTGGTGGTCATCTCCCGCGACAGCTCCGAGGCTGCCGACTACGAGGTGGATATGGTCAACGGTACCGAAGGCGACAGCTTTGAGCGTCCTCTGGCCCTGTCTGACTACGAGCGGGACATGATCGAGCTGGCCAAGGAGCACAGCACCCGGGTCATCGTCCTCATCAACTCCGACTGCGCCATGGAAATTGACGAGCTGAAGCAGGACGACGAGATCGACGCCATCCTCTGGGTGGGCCTGCCCGGCGTCAACGGCTTCCTGGGCGTGGCGGACATCCTCAGCGGTGACGAGAACCCCTCCGGTCACCTGTCTGACACCTACGCCACCAACAGCGCCTCTTCCCCCGCCATGCAGAACTTCGGCGTGTATACCTACACCAACAGCTCCCAATCCAGCGCAGGCGACCTGACCAGCGACGACAAGGGCGACTGGTACATCGTGGAGACCGAGGGCATCTACGTCGGCTACAAGTATTATGAGACCCGGTACGAGGACAGCGTGCTTGGCCAGGGCAATGCAGACTCCACCGAAGGTTCCAGCACTGGAGATGCCTGGAGCTACGAAGACGAAATGACCTATCCCTTCGGCTATGGCCTCTCCTACACCACCTTTGAGCAGACCCTGGACGACGTGACGCTGGAGATCGGCGGCACCGGCACCGCCACCGTGACCGTGACCAACACCGGCGATGTGGCCGGCAAGAGCGTGGTTCAGCTGTATGTCCAGACCCCCTATACCGACGGCGGCGTGGAGAAGTCCGCCATCCAGCTCATCGGCTTCACCAAGACCGACACCCTGGAGCCCAATGAGTCCGTCACCGTGACGGTGGAGTTCGACCCCGAGTATATGTGCAGCTATGACGAGGATATGGTCAAGGCCGACGGCACCACCGGCGCGTGGGTGCTGGATGCCGGCGACTACTACTTCGCCATCGGCAATGGCGCACACGAGGCCCTGAACAACGTCCTGGCCAACAAACTGGGCACCACCAGCGGCCTGACTACCATCACCGATGAGGAAGTCATCAACGCCGACAACGCCATCCTCTGGACCCTGGACACCCAGGACATCGAGACCTATTCTGAGAACGTGGAGAACGCCCTCCAGAATATGGACATCAACAGCTACTATGACGAGGACGTGGTGGAGTACTTCACCCGTTCCGATTGGAGCACCGGCTGGGGCACCGTCACCGACCTGACCGCCACCGACGAGATGCTGGTTGGCCTGACGAACAGCAACTATGAGCTGACCGAGAACGGCGACGGCGTCACCTGGGGCGCGGACAACGGCCTGACGCTGTTCGACATGGTGGTCATCAATGACGACGGCACAATCTCCGCCCTGGACTTCGATGATGAACAGTGGGATCTCCTGCTGGATCAGATCACCCTGGACGAAGCCATTCGGTTCATTGAAAAGGCCGGCGACCTGGAGAACATCGACTCCATCGTCCTGCCTCGCCTCTATCAGAACGACGGCCCGCTGGGCTTCACCTATGACCAGGTGGCCGGCTACGCCACCCGTTGGACCGAGAACGACTCCAGCGAACCCACCTATGTTTCCTCCGATGACGAGTACGCCACCGAGTCCATGAACACCATGCCCACCGAGCCTGTGGTGGCCGCCACCTTTAACACCGAACTGGTGGAGCGGGAAGGCGAGCTGTTCGGTGAGGACGGTCTGTGGGCCAATGAGGTCAGCCTCTTCGCCCCCGGCCTGAACCTGCACCGCACCCCCTACAACGCCCGGAACCATGAGTACTATTCTGAGGACTCCATGCTGACCAACATCATGGGCGTGGCCGTCTGCACCGGCGGTCAGTCCAAGGGCCTTATGATGGAGCCCAAGCACCTGGCCTTCAACGAGCAGGAGACCAACCGCTCCGGTATCTCCACCTTTATGACCGAACAGGCCGCCCGTGAGAACAACCTCCGTGCCTTCCAGGGCGCTATGTCCACCAACGTGGCTGACGGCGTCATGACCTCCTTCAACCGTGTGGGCACCGTTTACTCCAGCGCGCACTCCGGCCTGATGACCCAAATCGTCCGGAACGAGTGGGGCTACACCGGTTGGCTGATCACCGACATGATCAACGGCGCGGACTACATGAACTGGAGAGACATCGTATTCGCCGGCGGCGGCGCCTGCCTGACCTCCTCTGGCTATGCTGGCTCTACCATCGGCACCATGGCCGCCTCCAAGACCGCCATCTCCAAGGATACGGAGTTCCAGGAGCAGATGAAGCTGACCATCAAGTACTACCTCTACAACATCGTGGAGAGCAGCGCCATGAACGGCCTGACCGCCGACACTGAAATCGTCACTAACCTGACCTGGTTCCAGATTCTGTGCTATGCCGCCATCGCCGTGTCCGCCGTGCTGACGGTTGCCTTCGCGGCACTGTGGCTGCTGAGCCTGCGCAAGTCCAAGAGCCAGCAGGATTCCTGAAGAAAAGGAGGATGAAACTATGGCTATTTTTGCAAACAAGTCAGGCGGCTTTTACCTGACCGCCCTGGCCGCCATCCTGACCCTGGTGTCGCTGATTGTTTACAATAGCGTCATGTACACCTACACTCTCATCTATGTGCTGCTGGTGGCGGCGCTGGTGCTGGAGGTTCTGCCTCTGTTCCTGAACATCCCCTTCCTGACCGGAGTGGCCCCGGTGGCAAATGCCGTCCTGAACGGCGCCGCCGGTATGGGCAGCGCCGTCGTGATGGTCAACCAGATCGCCTATGTGGTCACTGGCCTGGATCAGATGAGCACCATCACCTCCTACATCGTGTTCGCCTCTGTGGCTATCGTTGCCATGCTGGTCAACATCGTTGCGGCCTTCCTGAAGTGGGAGAAGTAACACATTAAGTCAACCCAACCACCGCCCCCGGGCCGCCTGTCGGCCTGGGGGTTGTGAACCCGTAAATCTTTCCGTTCCGTATTGTGCAGCCCCCAAACAATCTGTTTCTGGGGGCTTGCCTATACATATGGTGAGCCGCAAGGCTGTGCTGAATACTCACAGAGGGGAGATTACATGAAAAAACTTGATTTGAACCGGGGCTGGCTGGTGAAGCATGAGGGCACAGAGGAGCCGGGCAAACCGGTGACGCTGCCTCACGACGCCATGCTGGCGGAACCCCGCACCGCCCAAAGCCCCGGCGGCACCAACACCGGCTGGTTCGAGGGCCATGACTACCGCTACACCCGCACGCTGGACGTGCCGGAGGCCTGGCGGGGCAAGGCCGCCGTGCTGGAGCTGGAAGGGGTCTACCACAACGGCACCGTCTTCCTGAACGGGGAGCAGGTGGGCTTCCGCCCCTACGGCTACAGCAACTTCTATGTGGATCTGACGGAGAAGCTCCGCTACGGCCAGGCCAACACCCTGGAGGTGGTGGCCCGGAACGCCGACCAGCCCAACAGCCGGTGGTACTCCGGGTCGGGGCTGTATCGGCCCGTGTGGCTCTACCTGTCTGAAGAGGCGGACTACCTGCCCCCCAACGCCATCCGGGTGAAAACCCTGGGCATTGACCCCGCCCAGGTGGAGATCACCGTACACACCAGGGGCACCGGCACCGTCTCGGTGCAGATCCTGGACGCCGGGCGGCAGGTGGCCGCCTTTGAAGGCCCGTCCAATGGCAAGGCGGTGTTCCGCGCCACCCTGCGGGGGGCCAAGCTGTGGAGTCCGGAGACCCCTAACCTCTACACCTGCCGGGCTACCTTCGCCGGGGATACGGCGGAGACCAACTTCGGCATCCGCACCCTGGCCTGGGGGCCGAAGGACGGCTTCACCCTGAACGGGCAGCGGGTCATCCTCAGAGGGGCCTGCATCCACCACGACAACGGCGTCCTGGGGGCCTGCGCCTACCCGGAGACGGAGGAGCGGAAGATCCGTCTCCTCCAGGAAAACGGGTACAACGCCATCCGCTCCGCCCACAACCCCTGCTCCAAGGCTCTGCTGGACGCCTGCGACAGGCTGGGTATGCTGGTGATGGACGAATTCGTGGACTGCTGGTACATCCACAAGACGAAGCATGACTATGTGACCTATTTTGAGGAGTGGTGGCAGCAGGACCTGACGGCCATGGTGGAGAAGGACTATAACCACCCCTCCGTGATTCTGTACTCCACCGGCAATGAGGTCTCCGAGACCGCCCAGAAGAAGGGCATTGCCCTGACCCGGCAGATGACCGACTTCCTGCACAGTCTGGACGGCACCCGCCCGGTGACCTGCGGCATCAACATCTTCTTCAACTTCCTCAGCTCCATGGGCTTCGGCGTGTACAGCGACGATAAGGCCGAGAAGCAGGCCGATGTGGAGAAGCCCAAAGCGGTGGGCAGCCAGTTCTTCAACGACCTGGCGGGCCTCCTGGGCAGCGGCACCATGAAAACCGGCGCCACCCTCCACGGCTGCGATGTCAAGACCCGGGACGCCTTCGCCGCCATGGATATGGCAGGCTACAACTATGGCATCAAGCGCTATAAACACGATTTGAAGAAGTATCCCAACCGGCTGATTCTGGGCAGCGAGACCTTCTGCTCCGACGCCTATCAGTTCTGGGAGCTGGCCAAACAGGAGCCCCGGCTCATCGGCGACTTCGTCTGGGCGGGGATGGATTACATTGGTGAGACCGGCACAGGCCGGTGGGGCTACCTGGACTATCCCAGCCAGCCCCCCTCGGACGACCCCGGCTGGCTGACCGCCGGAGCCGGACGGGTGAACCTCCTGGGGGACGCCACGGCGGAGGCCGCTTATACCCGTGTGGCCTTTGAGCTGGAACGGGGCCCCATCCTGGCGGTGCGGCCTGTGGCCCCGGTGAAGAAGCCCCCTGTCGGGGCCTGGAGCCTGACAGACGCCCTGATGAGCTGGTCCTGGCGGGGCTGCGCCGGAAACCCGGCAGAGGTGGAGGTCTACGCCCGGGGCGCTTCGGTGGAGCTGCTGCTGAACGGCGAAACCCTGGGCCGGAAAAAACTGACCAAGGACTGCCGGGCCGTGTTCCGCACCACCTATCAGGACGGCACACTCACCGCCCGCAGCTATGATGAATCCGGCGCGCTCATCGCCGCCCAAACCCTGGAGACGGCGGGGGAGGACACCGTCTTACAGCTGACGCCGGAGCAGCCCGCCGTACAGCCCGGCGGCCTCAGCTACATCCACCTCCGCTACACCGACGGCCGGGGCATTTGGAAGCCCATGGAGCGGCACACGTTGCGGGCCGCCGTCACCGGCGGGGAGCTGCTGGGCTTCGGCAGCGCCTCCAGCTACAACCCGGAGGGCTATTGGGGAGATACCATCCGCACCTATTGGGGGGAAGCCCTGGCCGTCCTCCGGGCCGACGGGAGCGGGCCGTTGACGCTGACCGTCACTGATGAAGACACCCACTGGCAGGTGACGGTGCCCTGCCTGAGCTGAACTGCGAGAGAAAGGGAGCGTATAAAATGGAAAAAATCAGAGGTACAAACCTGGGCAACTGGCTCGTCCTGGAGAAGTGGATGCAGATTCATACCTTCGACGGCACCGACGCCGAGGACGAGGTCTGGCTGAACCGCCTGATGGACAAGGATGCCCTGGCCAAACGGATGAAGGACCACCGGGACACCTATGTGACGGAGCAGGACTTCAAGGACCTGAGCACCCACGGCGTCAACCTGGTGCGCATCCCGGTGCCCTGCTTCATCTTCGGGGACCGGCCTCCCTTCAACGGCTGCATCGAGTATCTGGATATGGCCTTTCAGTGGGCGGAGAAGTATGGCATCAAGGTGCTGATCGACCTGCACACCGTGCCGGACAGCCAGAACGGCTACGACAACGGCGGCATCACCAGCGTCTGCAAGTGGTGCCAGGAGCCGGAGGAAGTGGAGTTTGCCCTGACGGTGCTGGAGCGGCTGGCCCGGCGGTACAAGGATCACCCCGCCCTCTTCGGCATTGAGATCGTCAACGAGCCCATCAGCCTGACGGTGTGGCTGTCCTCCTCCTCCGGCCCCATCCGGGGCAAGCCGGTGGACAAGGAGGAGGCCAAAGGCTCTTCCTACGTCCCCATGAAGTTCCTGAAGCCCTTCTACCGGGAGGCTTACCGCCGCCTGCGTGCCATCCTGCCGGAGGAAAAGGCCATCGTGTTCCACGACGGCTTCCGCCTCACCGGCTGGAACCGGTTCTTTGACGAGAGCGGGATGAAGAACGTCTATTTGGATACCCACATCTACATTTTCGCCATGGAGTCCTTCATACCCCTGCATCAGCTGTGGTGGTACCGCATCTATGTGGGCTTCAACAAGTGGAAGGTCTCCAACGTGGCGAAGCACGTCCCCGTCATCGTGGGCGAGTGGTGCATCTGCAACAAATACGCCCAGCGTGGCGGCTCGGCGGAGGAGAACCGGCGGCGCTTCCGGGAGGTAGCCGCCCTGGAGATGGACGCCTGGTCGGTCAGCGCGGGATACATTTATTGGAACTATCAGCTCTGGCGCAACCGGGACGCCCAGATGGACGAGAGCTGGAAGGAGAGCTGGGACCTGGCCCGGTGCTGGAAGCATGGCTGGATGCCCCAGCGGCTGGACGCCCCTTCGGAAAAGTGAACTTTTTCCCCAAAACAGGAGGCACTCTACTCAAAACAGATTGTGCAGAGAAACCGACCGTTTGTGCAAAAAGACTTGAAAAGCATTTTTATATTTGTTATAATGTGGCCGTATGATTGATAGAAGTGATTTCGGAAGGTAGAAAGGACGATGCACACCATGGCGCTGAAAACAATCGGAAAAGGCATTTTGATTGTACTTCTGGTTCTGGTCGTGGTGGTGTTGTTGCTCTGCCTGACCCATCGGAACGCGGCAAAAATCATGTGGCAGAACCTGACTGCCCCCACCCTGGAGATGGACACCTCGGAGTGGACGGGGGGCACCATCTATGAGAACGTGCAGTACGCCGACGTGTCGGAGAGCGATTACCTCCACCTCTATGTCCCCGATTCCGACGAGCCTATGCCTCTTATCATTCTGGTTCACGGCGGCGGCTTTGTGGCCAACGACCTGGAATCCCGCCAGGCCCAGTTCATGTACCGGTACTTCCGGCAGCAGGGCTACGCCTGCGCCACGGTGAATTACCGCCTGGCTGCGGAGGACGGGTTCCCCGCTGCGCTGGAGGACGTGAAGGCGGCTGTCCGCTTCCTTCGTGCCAACGCGGAGACCTACGGCTACGACCCGGACTGCTTCGTCATCTGGGGCGAGTCCGCCGGAGGATACCTTGCCACCATGGCGGCGGTGACGAATGATGACGAGTTCAACGGCGTCAGCTTCATCGGGGAGGACGAGTTGGACGAGCCAGTGTCCGCCCAGGTGTCCTGCCTGATGGACTTCTATGGCATCATTGACTTTCCCTTTGCAGACAGCGACTTCCAGGCGCAGGGGATTCCCACAGTCATCGTCAGCATTGCCAACAGTTGGGCATCTTCCGCCCTCAGCGGCACCGGGTATGACAGCGTGGAGGAGTACTGGCTGCGAACCGCCCTTGCCGACTGCACCCAGGAGGAGTTGGCCCAGTACTCCGCCCGGTACTACATTGAGGAGAACTGGGAGGACGTGCAGAACCTGAACGTGCTGATCTGGCACAGCCCGGCGGACATCACCGTGTCGGAGAGCCAGTCCATCCGGCTCTATCAGTCTTTTGTCAACGGCAGCTATGTGGCGGACGGCACCATCAGCGGCGACAATGGGGGGCGGGACGGCGTCACCTACCAGTCCTTTGCAGGCTACAAACACGCGGACGACCGGTACTACAGCGACGAATCGCTGGCGAACATCGTCCAGTACCTTGACGCGCTTTTTGACTGAGCGCATCCATATGGCGACAAACGGCGGGCAGCCTGGTCAACTGCGCCGGCGGTCGTAATACAGCGGGCCTGCGCCTTGGAGTTGGCGCCCACGGCGCCGGGCCGGAACCCAAACCATATTAAGGAGGAAACTTAATGAAGAACAAAAAAGCAAGATTGTGGCGCGGCCTGACCGCCATCACCGCCGCGCTGCTGGCGTTGTTGATCCCTGCGACCTACACCGTCAATGACAACCTGTCGGTTCTGAACAGCCAGTTGGGAACCTCTTCCACGTCCATGGTAGATACCGGCGACGGTACTGCCGACTCTGTTTACTATGAATCTGAGTTCACCTCTGTGGCCGACCTGGTGGCCGCCAAGAACGAGCTGGCAGAGCAGATCTCCGAGGAAGGCAGCGTCCTTCTGAAGAACAACAACGACGCTCTGCCCATCGACAAGGACACCGAGACCGTCACCCTCTGGGGCATGAACTCCCATACCCCCACCCTGGGCGGCATGATCGGCTCCTCCACCAGCGTGGATTCTGACCAGACTGCTTACGGCATCGAGGAAGCGCTGGCCGCCAAGGGCTTCACCGTGAATCAGGACATGATCGACCTGTATTCCAGCGATGCTGCCATGGCTTACGCCCGCACAGGCTTCGGCGCCACCGGCCACGGCCTGACCCCCTCCTTCGCCGCCACCTATGAAAGCCCCTCCACCTATCAGGTAGGCGAGATTCCCGCCTCCCTGTACACGGACGATGTGTTGGCCTCCGCCGACGACACCGTCGCCGTGGTGGTCATCTCCCGCGACAGCTCCGAGGCTGCCGACTACGAGGTGGATATGGTCAACGGTACCGAAGGCGACAGCTTTGAGCGTCCTCTGGCCCTGTCTGACTACGAGCGGGACATGATCGAGCTGGCCAAGGAGCACAGCACCCGGGTCATCGTCCTCATCAACTCCGACTGCGCCATGGAAATTGACGAGCTGAAGCAGGACGACGAGATCGACGCCATCCTCTGGGTGGGCCTGCCCGGCGTCAACGGCTTCCTGGGCGTGGCGGACATCCTCAGCGGTGACGAGAACCCCTCCGGTCACCTGTCTGACACCTACGCCACCAACAGCGCCTCTTCCCCCGCCATGCAGAACTTCGGCGTGTATACCTACACCAACAGCTCCCAATCCAGCGCAGGCGACCTGACCAGCGACGACAAGGGCGACTGGTACATCGTGGAGACCGAGGGCATCTACGTCGGCTACAAGTATTATGAGACCCGGTACGAGGACAGCGTGCTTGGCCAGGGCAATGCAGACTCCACCGAAGGTTCCAGCACTGGAGATGCCTGGAGCTACGAAGACGAAATGACCTATCCCTTCGGCTATGGCCTCTCCTACACCACCTTTGAGCAGACCCTGGACGACGTGACGCTGGAGATCGGCGGCACCGGCACCGCCACCGTGACCGTGACCAACACCGGCGATGTGGCCGGCAAGAGCGTGGTTCAGCTGTATGTCCAGACCCCCTATACCGACGGCGGCGTGGAGAAGTCCGCCATCCAGCTCATCGGCTTCACCAAGACCGACACCCTGGAGCCCAATGAGTCCGTCACCGTGACGGTGGAGTTCGACCCCGAGTATATGTGCAGCTATGACGAGGATATGGTCAAGGCCGACGGCACCACCGGCGCGTGGGTGCTGGATGCCGGCGACTACTACTTCGCCATCGGCAATGGCGCACACGAGGCCCTGAACAACGTCCTGGCCAACAAACTGGGCACCACCAGCGGCCTGACTACCATCACCGATGAGGAAGTCATCAACGCCGACAACGCCATCCTCTGGACCCTGGACACCCAGGACATCGAGACCTATTCTGAGAACGTGGAGAACGCCCTCCAGAATATGGACATCAACAGCTACTATGACGAGGACGTGGTGGAGTACTTCACCCGTTCCGATTGGAGCACCGGCTGGGGCACCGTCACCGACCTGACCGCCACCGACGAGATGCTGGTTGGCCTGACGAACAGCAACTATGAGCTGACCGAGAACGGCGACGGCGTCACCTGGGGCGCGGACAACGGCCTGACGCTGTTCGACATGGTGGTCATCAATGACGACGGCACAATCTCCGCCCTGGACTTCGATGATGAACAGTGGGATCTCCTGCTGGATCAGATCACCCTGGACGAAGCCATTCGGTTCATTGAAAAGGCCGGCGACCTGGAGAACATCGACTCCATCGTCCTGCCTCGCCTCTATCAGAACGACGGCCCGCTGGGCTTCACCTATGACCAGGTGGCCGGCTACGCCACCCGTTGGACCGAGAACGACTCCAGCGAACCCACCTATGTTTCCTCCGATGACGAGTACGCCACCGAGTCCATGAACACCATGCCCACCGAGCCTGTGGTGGCCGCCACCTTTAACACCGAACTGGTGGAGCGGGAAGGCGAGCTGTTCGGTGAGGACGGTCTGTGGGCCAATGAGGTCAGCCTCTTCGCCCCCGGCCTGAACCTGCACCGCACCCCCTACAACGCCCGGAACCATGAGTACTATTCTGAGGACTCCATGCTGACCAACATCATGGGCGTGGCCGTCTGCACCGGCGGTCAGTCCAAGGGCCTTATGATGGAGCCCAAGCACCTGGCCTTCAACGAGCAGGAGACCAACCGCTCCGGTATCTCCACCTTTATGACCGAACAGGCCGCCCGTGAGAACAACCTCCGTGCCTTCCAGGGCGCTATGTCCACCAACGTGGCTGACGGCGTCATGACCTCCTTCAACCGTGTGGGCACCGTTTACTCCAGCGCGCACTCCGGCCTGATGACCCAAATCGTCCGGAACGAGTGGGGCTACACCGGTTGGCTGATCACCGACATGATCAACGGCGCGGACTACATGAACTGGAGAGACATCGTATTCGCCGGCGGCGGCGCCTGCCTGACCTCCTCTGGCTATGCTGGCTCTACCATCGGCACCATGGCCGCCTCCAAGACCGCCATCTCCAAGGATACGGAGTTCCAGGAGCAGATGAAGCTGACCATCAAGTACTACCTCTACAACATCGTGGAGAGCAGCGCCATGAACGGCCTGACCGCCGACACTGAAATCGTCACTAACCTGACCTGGTTCCAGATTCTGTGCTATGCCGCCATCGCCGTGTCCGCCGTGCTGACGGTTGCCTTCGCGGCACTGTGGCTGCTGAGCCTGCGCAAGTCCAAGAGCCAGCAGGATTCCTGAAGAAAAGGAGGATGAAACTATGGCTATTTTTGCAAACAAGTCAGGCGGCTTTTACCTGACCGCCCTGGCCGCCATCCTGACCCTGGTGTCGCTGATTGTTTACAATAGCGTCATGTACACCTACACTCTCATCTATGTGCTGCTGGTGGCGGCGCTGGTGCTGGAGGTTCTGCCTCTGTTCCTGAACATCCCCTTCCTGACCGGAGTGGCCCCGGTGGCAAATGCCGTCCTGAACGGCGCCGCCGGTATGGGCAGCGCCGTCGTGATGGTCAACCAGATCGCCTATGTGGTCACTGGCCTGGATCAGATGAGCACCATCACCTCCTACATCGTGTTCGCCTCTGTGGCTATCGTTGCCATGCTGGTCAACATCGTTGCGGCCTTCCTGAAGTGGGAGAAGTAACACATTAAGTCAACCCAACCACCGCCCCCGGGCCGCCTGTCGGCCTGGGGGTTGTGAACCCGTAAATCTTTCCGTTCCGTATTGTGCAGCCCCCAAACAATCTGTTTCTGGGGGCTTGCCTATACATATGGTGAGCCGCAAGGCTGTGCTGAATACTCACAGAGGGGAGATTACATGAAAAAACTTGATTTGAACCGGGGCTGGCTGGTGAAGCATGAGGGCACAGAGGAGCCGGGCAAACCGGTGACGCTGCCTCACGACGCCATGCTGGCGGAACCCCGCACCGCCCAAAGCCCCGGCGGCACCAACACCGGCTGGTTCGAGGGCCATGACTACCGCTACACCCGCACGCTGGACGTGCCGGAGGCCTGGCGGGGCAAGGCCGCCGTGCTGGAGCTGGAAGGGGTCTACCACAACGGCACCGTCTTCCTGAACGGGGAGCAGGTGGGCTTCCGCCCCTACGGCTACAGCAACTTCTATGTGGATCTGACGGAGAAGCTCCGCTACGGCCAGGCCAACACCCTGGAGGTGGTGGCCCGGAACGCCGACCAGCCCAACAGCCGGTGGTACTCCGGGTCGGGGCTGTATCGGCCCGTGTGGCTCTACCTGTCTGAAGAGGCGGACTACCTGCCCCCCAACGCCATCCGGGTGAAAACCCTGGGCATTGACCCCGCCCAGGTGGAGATCACCGTACACACCAGGGGCACCGGCACCGTCTCGGTGCAGATCCTGGACGCCGGGCGGCAGGTGGCCGCCTTTGAAGGCCCGTCCAATGGCAAGGCGGTGTTCCGCGCCACCCTGCGGGGGGCCAAGCTGTGGAGTCCGGAGACCCCTAACCTCTACACCTGCCGGGCTACCTTCGCCGGGGATACGGCGGAGACCAACTTCGGCATCCGCACCCTGGCCTGGGGGCCGAAGGACGGCTTCACCCTGAACGGGCAGCGGGTCATCCTCAGAGGGGCCTGCATCCACCACGACAACGGCGTCCTGGGGGCCTGCGCCTACCCGGAGACGGAGGAGCGGAAGATCCGTCTCCTCCAGGAAAACGGGTACAACGCCATCCGCTCCGCCCACAACCCCTGCTCCAAGGCTCTGCTGGACGCCTGCGACAGGCTGGGTATGCTGGTGATGGACGAATTCGTGGACTGCTGGTACATCCACAAGACGAAGCATGACTATGTGACCTATTTTGAGGAGTGGTGGCAGCAGGACCTGACGGCCATGGTGGAGAAGGACTATAACCACCCCTCCGTGATTCTGTACTCCACCGGCAATGAGGTCTCCGAGACCGCCCAGAAGAAGGGCATTGCCCTGACCCGGCAGATGACCGACTTCCTGCACAGTCTGGACGGCACCCGCCCGGTGACCTGCGGCATCAACATCTTCTTCAACTTCCTCAGCTCCATGGGCTTCGGCGTGTACAGCGACGATAAGGCCGAGAAGCAGGCCGATGTGGAGAAGCCCAAAGCGGTGGGCAGCCAGTTCTTCAACGACCTGGCGGGCCTCCTGGGCAGCGGCACCATGAAAACCGGCGCCACCCTCCACGGCTGCGATGTCAAGACCCGGGACGCCTTCGCCGCCATGGATATGGCAGGCTACAACTATGGCATCAAGCGCTATAAACACGATTTGAAGAAGTATCCCAACCGGCTGATTCTGGGCAGCGAGACCTTCTGCTCCGACGCCTATCAGTTCTGGGAGCTGGCCAAACAGGAGCCCCGGCTCATCGGCGACTTCGTCTGGGCCGGTATGGACTACCTGGGCGAGGTGGGCATCGGCGCCTGGGAGTATCAGGACTATGCCCCCAGCTTCGACCACGGCGTGGAATGGCTGGCCGCAGGCAGCGGCCGCATTGACCTGATCGGCACCCCTCTGGGGGAGGCCAGCTATACCAGGGTGGCCTTTGGCCTGGAGGACGGGCCGGTGATCGCCGTCCGTCCGGTGAACCACACCGGGGAGAAGCACTCCCCTTCCTCCTGGAAGATGACCGACACCATGTCCTCCTGGAACTGGCAGGGCTGCGAGGGTAAGGAGGCCAACGTAGAGGTATACACCCGGGCCGCCGCGGTGGAGCTGCTGCTGAACGGGGAAAGCCTGGGTAGGAAGACCCGGAAGAACGACAGCCGCGTGCAGTTCCGCATCACCTATCAGCCCGGCACCCTGACCGCCGTGGCCTATGACGGGGCAGGCCGGGAGACCGGCCGCAGCGCCCTGACCACCGGCTCGGCCGAGACCCAGCTCCGGATGACCCCGGAGCAGGAGACAGTGCGTCCGGAGGGTCTGGCCTTCCTGAACCTGTGCTACACCGACACCGAGGGCAACGTAAAGCCTCTGGAGCGCCATCGCATCCAGGTGCAGGTCGCCGGCGGCAAGCTGCTGGGTCTGGGCCACGCCTGCCCCTACAATCCGGATGGCTTCCTGAAGGAGGACACCGACACCTATTACGGCCGGGCTCTGGCCGTGGTGCAGGCGGACGGAACCGGCCCGGTGACGGTGACGGCCTCCGATGGCGTGCGGCAGGCAACGGCAGAGCTGCCGCTGGCAGCCGCCGAATAATCCCAGCGCAAAAAACGGGGCAGTCTGACCATACGCCCCACCGGGAACCGCGGACGGCGGAACCGCCTCCGCCCGCCCCGGCTCCCAAACGGAAACGGAAAGGAATTGTTGTCACATGAGCAAACAAACCGAAAAGGGCGGCTTCTGGAGTACCCCGCTGGCCTCCTCCGCCATCAAGACCGATGAAGTAAAAATGCCGGAAATGCTGATGGGCTAC